>JAHDDJ010000222.1 GCA_020629385.1 Erythrobacter sp. | reverse complement strand
CCCGCGCGCTCTGCCAGCCTTACAGCGGAGAGATATGTGTGGAACGCACGGATGAGCCGTGGGCGCGGGGGTGAGGAGGCATTTTGGCGCGGTAGGAAAGTATTTATAAAGTATAGATAGCTACTGCATCTGCTCTGATTACAAAGATATAGCGCAGGTATTGCAGTGAATAATATTGGCACATTTTTAGACAGCACTGGCCCCTTGGCAATTCTGATCCTTGGCTTGGTGCTCGCATTGGGTGCGATGTATCTGTCGATGACCGCGATCAGTGAGAAGTCCAAGACCAGCAAGAAGAACGCCTATTGGGCTGGCCGCAATCAGGCCAAATCGAAAAATCTTGCCAGCAGCCAGCTGGAAAAAGTTATGGCGGCGCGGTTCTATGCACGGCCATTGCTGAACAAGCCGGAAGGTGTCGTTTTCAAAGCGCTCGACAAAGCCGTTCTGGAACGCAATCCCGGCTGGCAAGTGATGGCACAGGTCAGCCTTGGCGAGTTCTTAGGCAGCAAGGACAAGCAGGCATTTCTGTCGGTCAATTCCAAACGCGTGGATTTCGCGCTGATGGACGATGAATGCCGCGTGCAACACGCGCTGGAATATCAGGGCGGCGGCCACCACCAAGGCAACGCCGCTGCCCGCGATGCGGTAAAGAAAGAAGCGCTACGCCGCGCCGGTATCGGCTATCACGAGGTTGTGGCTGGCCACACCACGCCAAAAGAACTGCGGGCGCTGGTGGAAAAACTGGTTCCGGCGGAGTAGCCCGCGTTCATCCAAGCCCGGATGCACTGAGCCTGTGGGGAGCGTAGCTGGTGAATAGCCAACGGCTGCGCCTTGTAGGCGTATGATTTAAGCCGCCAATTCGCGCAGAATATCGCGGTCCTCGCGCATAATTTTTTCGCCGCATCCATATTGGCGGTGAAGTCCGGATCGATAGCCGTCAGCTGGACCCCGTCCGGAGCCTCCGACAGATACAACGCATCCCCCGGCCCAACCCGAAGCCGCGCCAGCACAACCTTGGGCAGACGATTCCGGCAGAATTGCCGATTTTGGTGATCTTGAGCGGTTTGTTCATACGGGTGTTATAACAGATTCCTTGCCTTGACGCGGGTCTAAATCAATCCGTGGAGAATTTGATTTCAGACCTTACGCTACCATTGGATACGTGCATAATCAGAATGCAACAAGAACATTCCGTAATAACGAGGTTTTCGAATGGCTTTCCCTTACATACCTAGTGGTGGCCTTATTCAGACAGCTTTCAATCAGTTTAGAAAATCAATTCCTGCGAAAGTTGATTCTAGTACATTGAAGAAGCTTGGCATTGCTTCCAGCAATGAGGGCGCAATTATCAATATCCTGAAATTTATTGGGGTAATTGATGATGAGAACAACAAGACAGCAGAAGGCGGAAAGCTCTTCACTCAGCACGAGGATGCAAAGTTTCAAAGCCAACTCTCTAAACTTCTCAAAGCTTCGTATTCTGAGCTTTTTGAGTTGCACGGAGATACAGGATGGAAACTTGATCGGGACTCTCTGATCTCTTTCTTTCGGGGTGCAGATGAAACCAGTGCGGTTACCGGAGCTCGGCAAGCAACCACTTTTCAAACCTTAGCGGCATTAGCTGGTAAGCGAGACGAGACGGTTACGTCGCGAGCTTCGTCAGGATCACGACAGACCAAAGCTCCGAAGCCAAAGCCCACAAAGAAGGCTCCTGCTGGCGTAGTTACAACGTCGGGTCTGGATGGGAAACTGTCTGCGGGTACCGATTTCGGTCTGACCGTCAGAGTGGAAATAAATCTTCCGGCCAACGGATCAGAGGCAACGTACGACAATATTTTCAAGAGTATTCGAAAGAACCTACTAGATGGGCGGGCTTAAAACTTTCGAACGCATCTCGCGATCGGTAGGATTGTTCACACAGGAATCTGTAGGCGAGATTGATGCTCAGCACCCATTCGTTGAACGCAATCTACACGAAGCAATACCAAAGAAGGTCAGAAAGCTCTTTGATGATGCTCACTTCGCGCAGGCTACGTTTGAGGCCGCAAAGTTTATCGACAAAGCCGTAAGCAAGCACTCAGGAATACGAAAATCGGGCGCAGCTCTTATGCAAGAAGCGTTCAAAGACACAAACCCCGCAATACCATTGAACTCAATGGTAAGCATCAGTGAGAAAGATGAACAGAAGGGTTATCAATGGCTACTGACAGGGTCGGTCTGGGCTATCAGAAACCCGCGCGGCCACGAGTTCGATGTTCAAGACGACATGAATCTCTGCCTAGATCATTTGTCCTTTTTCTCAATGCTGATGCGCCGACTGCAAAAAGCTGGCGTTAGTTTCTGAATTCACTCCTCCGCAGGCAAATACAGCTCGCTGCCCTTTCCGGCTAGTTGACCTCACTGCGTTCGGTCGCGTCGGGGGCTCTCGCCCCCTCGGCTTCTCAGCTCAATCTGAAGGCAGATAAATCTCGCTGCCTTCTTCTTTGAAGCGTTCGCTCATCTCCCGCATTCCTTCCTCGGCGGCCTTGCGGCTGGCTTCGGCGGTTTCGCTGCCCAGTTTCTCGGCGGCGAGGAAGCCTTCGGGGGACTGGTTTTGCTTTGCGGCGAAGTCGCGGACTTCCTGACTGATTTGCATCGAGCAGAATTTGGGGCCGCACATGGAGCAGAAATGGGCGGTTTTCGCGCCTTCTGCGGGGAGGGTCTGGTCGTGATATTCCTCTGCCGTTTCCGGGTCGAGGCTGAGGTTGAACTGGTCACGCCAGCGGAATTCGAAGCGCGCTTTTGACAGCGCATCATCGCGCAATTGCGCCGCCGGATGCCCCTTTGCCAGATCGGCGGCGTGGGCGGCGAGTTTATATGTCACCACGCCCACTTTCACATCGTCACGGTCCGGCAGGCCGAGATGTTCTTTCGGTGTGACGTAGCAAAGCATGGCGGTGCCGTACCAGCCGATTTGCGCCGCGCCGATGCCGCTGGTGATGTGGTCATATCCCGGCGCAATGTCGGTGACTAACGGGCCGAGTGTGTAGAACGGCGCTTCGCCGCACACGCTCAGCTGTTTTTCCATATTCTCTTTGATCTTGTGCATCGGGACGTGGCCCGGCCCCTCGATCATGACCTGCACATCTTCCTTCCATGCGCGGTGGGTCAGTTCGCCCAGCGTGTACAGCTCTGCAAATTGCGCCTCGTCATTGGCATCCGCGATGGAGCCGGGGCGCAGGCCGTCACCCAGGCTGTAGGCGATGTCATAGGCCTTCATGATTTCGGTGATGTCGTCAAAATGTTCGTAGAGGAACGATTCCTTGTGATGCGCGAGGCACCATTTCGCCATGATGCTGCCGCCGCGGCTGACGATGCCGGTCACGCGTTTGGCCGCCATCGGCACGTAAGGCAGACGCACACCGGCGTGGATGGTGAAGTAATCCACGCCCTGCTCCGCCTGTTCGATCAACGTGTCGCGGAAGATTTCCCAAGTGAGGTCTTCGGCCACGCCGCCGACTTTCTCCAGCGCCTGATAAATCGGCACGGTGCCGATGGGGACGGAGGAATTGCGGATGATCCATTCGCGCGTGTCGTGGATGTTGCGGCCGGTGCTGAGGTCCATGACCGTATCCGCGCCCCAGCGTGTGGCCCAGACCATCTTGTCCACTTCTGCGGCCACATCGGATGCCACCGCGCTATTGCCGATATTGGCGTTGATCTTGACCAGGAAATTGCGCCCGATGGCCATCGGTTCTGTTTCAGGGTGGTTGATGTTATTGGGAATGATAGCGCGGCCGCGGGCCACTTCATCGCGGACGAATTCCGGTGTGA
>JAHDDJ010000221.1 GCA_020629385.1 Erythrobacter sp. | reverse complement strand
CTCCAGGCCTACGGTGCAGCCTATACGCTGCAGGAAATGCTCACCGTGAAGTCGGACGATGTGATCGGACGGACCAAGGTTTACGAAGCGATCGTCAAGGGTGACGACACCTTCGAAGCGGGCATTCCGGAGAGCTTCAACGTTCTCGTCAAGGAAATGCGCAGCCTCGGCCTTAATGTCGAACTCTCCTCACTCACCGATGGTGACGAGGATGATGACGGCATGCAGATCGCAGCCGAATAAGCCGACCCGGATATTGACCCTGACCCTCCGAAGCGAGGGAAACGGAGCTAAGTTATGAATGATCTAACCAAATTCACCAACCAGCTGGCCAAGCCGGAAACCTTTGACCAGATCCAGATCGGTCTGGCCTCTCCGGAGCGTATCCGCAGCTGGTCTTTCGGCGAAATCAAGAAGCCGGAAACCATCAACTACCGGACGTTCAAGCCTGAGCGTGACGGCTTGTTCTGCGCGCGCATCTTCGGTCCAGTGAAGGATTACGAATGCCTGTGCGGCAAGTACAAGCGGATGAAGTACAAGGGCGTCGTCTGCGAGAAGTGCGGCGTTGAAGTGACCGTGACCAAAGTCCGCCGCGAGCGGATGGGTCACATCGAACTGGCTGCACCTGTTGCGCATATCTGGTTCCTGAAATCGCTGCCTTCGCGCATCGGCCTGCTGCTCGACATGCAGTTGAAGCAGCTTGAGCGCGTGCTCTATTTTGAAGCCTATATCGTTACCGAGCCGGGCCTCACGCCGCTGGAGAAATTCCAGCTGCTGACCGAAGACGAGCTGCTCGAAGCGCAGGATGAATATGGCGAGGACGCGTTCTCTGCCGGTATCGGCGCGGAAGCGGTTAAGGTCATGCTGATGGATCTCGACCTCGAGCAAGAGCGTGACGATCTGATGGAAGAGCTGGCGACGACCAAGTCGAAGCTGAAGCCTGCCAAGATCATCAAGCGTCTGAAAGTCGTCGAAAGCTTCATCGATTCGGGCAACCGCCCTGAATGGATGATTCTTGAAGTCGTGCCAGTCATTCCGCCGGAACTGCGTCCGCTGGTTCCGCTGGATGGTGGCCGTTTCGCGACGTCGGATCTCAACGATCTCTATCGCCGCGTCATCAACCGTAACAACCGTCTGAAGCGCCTGATTGAACTGCGCGCACCGGACATCATCGTCCGCAACGAAAAGCGCATGCTTCAAGAAGCCGTCGATGCGCTGTTTGACAACGGCCGCCGTGGCCGCGTGATCACGGGTGCCAACAAGCGTCCGCTGAAATCGCTGTCGGACATGCTCAAGGGTAAGCAGGGCCGTTTCCGCCAGAACCTTCTGGGTAAGCGCGTCGACTATTCAGGCCGTTCGGTCATCGTGACCGGCCCTGAGTTGAAACTGCACCAGTGTGGTCTCCCCAAGAAGATGGCGCTCGAACTGTTCAAGCCGTTCATTTACGCCCGTCTCGATGCGAAGGGTCTGTCGATGACCCTGAAGCAGGCCAAGAAATGGGTCGAGAAAGAGCGCAAGGAAGTCTGGGATATTCTGGATGAAGTCATCCGCGAACACCCCGTCATGCTCAACCGTGCGCCAACGCTGCACCGTCTGGGCATTCAGGCATTCGAGCCCGTTCTGATCGAAGGTAAAGCGATCCAGCTTCACCCGCTGGTCTGTTCGGCCTTTAACGCCGACTTTGACGGTGACCAGATGGCTGTCCACGTGCCGCTTTCGCTGGAAGCCCAGCTGGAAGCACGTGTGTTGATGATGTCGACCAACAACATCCTCTCGCCAGCCAACGGTAAGCCGATCATCGTGCCTTCGCAGGATATGGTGCTGGGTATCTATTACCTGTCGATGGACCGTCAGGAAAAGACGCCTGAATTCATCGAAGAAGGCGGCGAGAAGATCGAGAAACTGCCACGCTTTGCCGATATGGCCGAAGTGCATCAGGCTCTCGAAGTGGGTGCGGTAACGCTCCACTCGCGCATCATCGCCCGCGTCCCGCAGGCGGACGAGGACGGCAATATCGGTCTCAAGCGCTTCGTCACCACGCCGGGCCGTATGCTGATCGGTGAATGTCTGCCGAAGAACCACAAGGTTCCTTACGACATCATCAACCGCCTTCTGACCAAGAAGGAAATCGGTGATGTGATCGACCAGGTGTATCGTCACACCGGCCAGAAAGACACGGTGCTGTTCGCCGATGCGATCATGTCGCTCGGTTTCCGCCACGCGTTCAAGGCCGGTATCTCCTTCGGTAAGGACGATATGATCATCCCTGATTCCAAGGATGCGCAGATCGAAGAAACCAAGGCGCTGGTTGCTGATTATGAACAGCAATATCAGGACGGTCTGATCACGCAGCAGGAAAAATACAACAAGGTCATCGACGCATGGTCGCGTTGTGGTGACACTGTTGCTGACGCTATGATGGACGAGATTAAGGCGCAGCCGATCGACAAGGATGGTCGTCAGGCTGACATTAACGCGATCTACATGATGGCACACTCCGGTGCGCGTGGTTCGCCAGCACAGATGAAGCAGCTTGCCGGTATGCGCGGCCTTATGGCCAAGCCTTCGGGCGAGATCATCGAAACGCCGATCATCTCGAACTTCAAGGAAGGTCTGACCGTTCTTGAATACTTCAACTCGACTCACGGTGCCCGTAAGGGTCTGGCCGATACGGCTCTGAAAACCGCGAACTCGGGTTACCTGACCCGCCGTCTGGTCGACGTCTCGCAGGACTGCGTGATCGTTGAAGAAGATTGTAAAACCGACAACGCGCTGGAAATGCGCGCGATCGTTCAGGGTGGTTCGGTTATCGCTTCGTTGGGCGAGCGTATTCTGGGTCGTACGACCGCAGAAGACCTGATCAATGCGAAGACCGATGAAGTCATCGTCAAGGCCGGTACTTTGCTCGACGAAGCGATGGTTGCGGAAATCGAAGCGGCTGAAGTCCAGTCCGCCAAGATCCGCTCGCCACTGGTTTGTGAAGCCAAGCAGGGCGTTTGCGGTAAGTGTTACGGACGTGACCTTGCCCGCGGTACGCCGGTCAATATCGGTGAAGCTGTCGGCGTTATCGCCGCGCAGTCGATCGGTGAGCCTGGCACACAGCTGACCATGCGTACGTTCCACATCGGTGGTGCGGCGCAGGTTAACGAAACCTCGCATCTCGAAGCGATTTCCGACGGTAAGGTCGAATATCGCGACATGCCGACCATTACCGACAAGCAGGGCCGTATGCTCTCGCTGGCCCGTTCGGGTGAAATCGTGGTCATCGATAAAGAGGGCCGCGAGCGCGAGATGCACAAGGTTCCTTACGGTACCGTGCTGCTCAACAAGGATGGCGCGAAGATCAAGGAAGGCGATCGTCTGGCGGAATGGGATCCGTTCACTCTGCCGATCATTACCGAGACTTCGGGTACGGTTAAGTTCCAGGACCTCGTCGATGGTACCACCATGGAAGAGCGTGTCGACGATGCGACGGGTATTGCCCAGCGTGTTGTCACGGAAAACCGGGCGACCGGCCGCAAGAAGAAAGAAGATCTGCGTCCACGCCTGACTCTTCTGGGTGAAGGCGAGACAATCGGCGAAGACGGTGAAACCGATGCTCAGCGTTATATGCTGGCACCGGGTACCTCGCTGTCGGTCGAAGACGGCCAGCAGGTGCAGGCGGGTGACATTCTCGCCCGTGCATCGCGTGAAGCCGCCAAGACCCGCGACATCACCGGTGGTCTGCCGCGTGTTGCCGAGCTGTTCGAAGCGCGTATCCCGAAAGACAATGCGATCATCGCCAAGATTTCGGGCAAGATCGAATTCGTCCGCGAATATAAAGCCAA
>JAHDDJ010000220.1 GCA_020629385.1 Erythrobacter sp. | reverse complement strand
ACCGACTGGACCGGCGTGAAGGCGGCCATCGATGAGATTCACGCCGACAATCACGACGCACTTGTCGAACCGTTTCTAACTGGCAGCGATGTCGAGGTACCGGTTATCACTGTCGGCGATCCACTAATCCTGCCACATATGATTTTCCGGCAAGCGGACCCTTCTCACCTGCGGACCTATTATGAGAAGCGCGATCTTGTAGATCGTAGCAACAAGTACTCGCTCGATCCGTTCGAAGATGCCGATCTGGTCGAACAGATCAATGGTTACACGCGCAAGCTGTGGGACGAATATCGCCCGTTCGATTATGGCCGCTTCGAATTCCGCGTGAATACCGACACGCGCGAGGTCCATTTCATCGAAGTCAATCTGAACTGCAATTTGTGGTCGCAAAAAGTCTATGGTCGCTCAGCAGTGCTCTATGGCTGGACACAGGCAGAGCTGATCGAGACGATCCTGGCCGACAGCTTGCGTCGCAACGGATTGATGGGATAATCTCGCCCTAAGGATCGATTTTCTTGCCGGCGAAGTCAAACACATCGCCGCTATCTTCCGGGGTAAGGCTTCCCAGTACGTCCAGCAAATTCCGGGCAGAATGGTCCGGTTCAGTCAGCTGACCGTCTGGCAGATTGCTCTGAAAGGGCTTGGACAACACGCTATCCACAGTGCCCGGGTGAAGTCCTGCGACAATCGCCTGTTTGTGTGTGCGCCCCAGTTCGATCGCGAAGTTCTTCAGCAACATATTGAGCGCTGTCTTTGACGCTCTGTAGGAATGCCAGCCACCCAGCCCGTTATCGCTGATCGAACCCACCCGGGCAGACAAAGCTGCAAAGACCCCGCGCTCGTTTCTCGGGAGCAATGGCAGCATATGCTTGGCGATCAGCGCCGGGCCGATAGTGTTCAGCGCAAATACCTCGGCCATTACCGCTGGATCGAGTTTTCGATAGGTTCGCTCTGGCCCGGTTCCATCAGCAAGTGTCAACACGCCGGTTGCAACGACAACCATTGCAGGCGGGTCATCACGCATCACCCCGGCAGCTTCCGCTATGCTGCTTTCATCGTTCAAGTCGAATGCGAATGGCGTGATGCCGGATTGATCGATGGTTGTTGCATTACGTGACCCTGCCCATACGCGGCTGCCGCGTTTCGCAGCCTCGACACACAAGGCCCGTCCGATTCCGCCACTTGCACCAAAGATGGCGACACAGTCCGGGCGATTGGCTGAAGCTTGCGTGGTCATAGGGGTGAGACGGATGGCTTGCCGATCCGGTTCCCGCATGATCAGCTACTGCTCCTCAGAAAGCATGCAAAACTTGCAAGACCGGTTTCAAACTACTGGCGTGTTTTCTAGTGCCAAGTTTCCTACATCGCAGACGAGCCGGACGCTTGTGTTGACGGGCGTTTTCGGTACATAGGCACCAAGTCACAGATCAGGATTTTGAACACATGGCGACCTTCACGCTTCCGAAGAATTCCAAAATCAACGGCAAGGGCCGCACGCACAAGGCAGATGGTGCTTCGCGGGTAAAGAAGTTCAAGATCTATCGCTACGATCCCGACACCGGCGAAAACCCCCGTTACGATACGTTCGAGGTTGATCTGGATGAATGCGGCCCGATGGTTCTGGATGCCCTGTTCAAGATCAAGAACGAAATCGATCCGACGCTGACGTTCCGCCGCTCCTGCCGCGAAGGTATTTGTGGCTCGTGTTCCATGAACATGAACGGCAAGAACGGTCTGGCTTGCACGTCAGCGATCGAAGACATGAAGGGTGACATTCGCATCACGCCCCTTCCCCATATGGAAGTGATCAAGGATCTGGTCCCCGACTTCAGCCATTTCTACGCGCAATATGCCTCGATCCGTCCTTGGTTGCAGGCGGTTACGCCGACACCAAGCGGAAAAGAGCGCCTGCAATCACCCGAACAGCGCGAACAGCTTGACGGTCTTTACGAGTGCATCCTGTGTGCATGTTGCTCCACCAGCTGCCCATCCTATTGGTGGAATAGCGACAAGTTCCTCGGCCCGGCTATCCTGCTGCAGGCCTATCGCTGGCTTGCTGACAGCCGCGACGAAATGACCGGCGAACGCCTTAACGAGCTGGAAGACCCTTTCCGCCTCTATCGTTGCCACACGATCATGAATTGCGCGAATGTCTGTCCGAAAGGTCTCAGCCCTGCCAAGGCAATCGCCGAAACCAAGAAGATGATGGCCGAACGGGCAATCTGACGCTCCGGTCGCTGCACGTATGATGCGCGCCCCGCCTTCCTTCTTCCGCTGCGAGCCCGTTGAGGGTGAAACCGGCTGGTATAGCTGGGACCTGATCGACGATTCCCGGTTCAACGCGCAGGCGCTGGGCCCCATGCGACTCAAGCATGAAGGCGATCGCTGTCGGTTGCGCATGTTCCCCAGTCGCGCACAATCCAATCTGCAGGATATGGTGCATGGCGCAGCCACGCTTGCGCTGATTGATATTTCGCTGTTCGCCGGGATGCATGTGCTTGGCGATGATGATGCCGGCATGGCCGTTACCCTGGAGCTTTCAACCCAATTTATCGGAGCTGGACGACTTGACGAGCCGCTTGATGCCGTTGTCGAAATTATGCGCGAGACCCGCCGATTGCTGTTTCTGCGCGGCGAAGTCGTCCAAGGTGATGATGACAGCCATCTGGTCGCTGCTTTCTCCGGTCTGGTGCGCAAACCTTCCCGCCGGGCATGAGCGAAACTCCTATATCCCGCTACGAGGAACTGGTCGCTGCCGGAGAGCTGCGTCCTGATCCAGAGCAGAAAGCGGCAGCGCGCCGTTTGGCGCAACTGCGGCAGGAATTGTCCGCGCAATCGCCCACTGGCTTTCTCGGCAAGATCTTCGGAAAAACACCCCCGCCACCTCGCGGCATATATATGTGGGGCGGTGTCGGTCGCGGAAAATCCATGCTTATGGACCTGTTCCACGATGCATTGGCAATCAGGCAGAAACGCCGCGTGCACTTCCATGCCTTTATGCAGGAAGTGCATCAGAAAATGCGGGTCTGGCGGGAGAAAGACCCCGGCGACCCCATCCCGAATGTTGCGCGCGATCTAGCCGCCAATGTGCGCTGTCTCTGCTTTGACGAAATGGTCGTCAATAACAGTGCGGATGCGATGATTATGAGCCGCCTGTTTCGGGCCCTGATTGTTGACGAAGGTGTCACGGTGGTCACGACTTCGAACAGGCCGCCTGCTGATCTGTACAAGGATGGGCTCAACCGCGAGCACTTTCTGCCCTTCATCGATCTGATCGAAAAGCAGCTCGATGTCATCCCGCTCAACGGTCCGACCGACTACCGGCTAGACCGGATCGGGGGGCTGGATACATGGCACACACCCTTGGGCGACGCAGCAACGGCGCAAGTCAGAGAAGCATTCTTCCGACTGACCGACTACGACCCCGATGACGGCGACAATGTTCCTTCGGCGGATATCGACGTAGGTGGTGGCCGCTTGCTGCACGTGCCGCGTTCGCTGAAAGGCGTTGGCGTCTTCAGCTTCAAAAGGTTGTGCACCGAGGCGCGCGGCGCTGGGGATTATCTCGCTATTGCAAGAGCATATCACACGGTCATACTGGTAGGCATCCCTCACATGGGGCCGGAAGACCGGAACGAAGCAGCGCGTTTCGTCACATTAATCGACGCGCTTTACGAACACCGGGTCAAACTGTTTGCCACCGCGGCTACAGAGCCTGCCGACCTCTATCAGGCAGGAGATGGCAGTTTCGAATTCGAACGCACCGTTAGTCGCCTGATGGAAATGCAGAGCGATGAATATATGGCGCTAGGCCACGGTATCGAAGACTAGA
>JAHDDJ010000219.1 GCA_020629385.1 Erythrobacter sp. | reverse complement strand
TTCGACAATTACGTTGCCAATCCGGTCGATGGCGCAACGCCAATCGCGATTGCAGCGGCGCTGGCAAAGCTGTCTCGCGGCGAATTGTTGAAGCCTGCAACAACCGCTGCCTTTCTGGATCTGCTGGATCAGGTCAAAAGCGGCCCGAACCGGCTGAAAGGCGGAGTGCCGGAAGGCTGGTCGATCGGCCACAAGACCGGCACCGGGCAGGTGCTCGACACGGTGCCGCCCGGCGTGATCGGGGCGCAGACCGGCTATAATGATGTCGGCCTGCTGACCGCGCCGGACGGGCATCGCTACGCCATTGCCGTGTTGATCGGGCGCACCCGCACGCCAGTACCAGAGCGAATGGCGATGATGCACGCCATTGTCAGGGCGACGATTGTCTATCATTATCAGGCAAAAGGAATGGCGGTTCCTGCTGGAATGCTGCCGGAACCGGAGCCTGAGGTAGGCCAAACTACGGGTAGTCTATGAACATAGAAGACAAGATCGACGAGAAAGCACTGCCTTTCCTGCGCAAATTCATGCGCGATCTGGAATCGCCCCGTCAGGTGAGGCGGTTCGGCAGCGGCTGGCTGTCCGGCTTTTTCGCGCTTTTGTTTGCGATTGCCGGCCTGATCATGGTTATCGCGCTGCGTTTTCCGGACTGGTTTGCCACTCCCGAGCTGGAGATCGTGAAGCAATGGACCGGCTTTCGCGGCGCGGTGCATGTGATCCTGCTGGCCAGCTATGCGCTGTCTCTGCTCAGCCTGTTGCTGCGTCCGCGCAAGGCTTTGGGCCTGATGGCCTTGCTGATCGGGCTGGGCGCCACCTTGCTGGGCGGTGCCAATGTCCAGCCGGAGGAAACGCGCAGCTGGGGCATGTTCTTCGGCCTTGATTTCTTCATCGTGAACTTGCTCGCGACGGGCTTTATGTTCGCGCCGCTGGAACGGTTCCGCCCGCATCGCCGCGAGCAGCGCCTGTTCCGCAATGAATGGCGCGAGGACCTGTTCTATTTCCTGATCAGCACGATGTTTGTGCAGGTGCTGGCATTCATCACGCTCGCCCCGTCAACGATCATCAATGAGAATACCGGCAGCTGGGACGCATTCCGCGCCTTTGTCGCCAGCATGCCGTGGCTGCTGCAATTCGTGATCGCGGTCTTCATCTCGGACTTTGCGCAATACTGGTATCACCGCCTGTTCCACCAGGTGCCGTTCCTGTGGGGTTTCCATGCGGTGCATCACAGCGCAAAAAGCATGGACTGGCTGGCCGGTTCGCGGATGCATATTGTCGAGGTGATTTTGCTGCGCACGGTTACCTCGTTGCCGCTATTTACCCTCGGCTTCGATGCCTCGGTGATGCAGGCCTATATCGGCTTTGTGTATATCTATTCCTCGCTGCTGCACGCCAATGTCGGAGGCAATTTCAACCGGTTGGGTCACTGGCTGGCAACGCCGCGTTTCCACCATTGGCATCACGGTCTGGAGCGCGAGGCGTTCGATGTGAATTTCGCGATCCATTTCCCGATCATCGACAAGATGTTCGGCACATTCCATCTGCCCGAAGACCGCTGGCCCAAAGATTACGGTATCCCGGAAGACGTGCCCAACGGCTACCTCAAGCAATTCGCTTATCCATGGACACGGACGGGCAAGAAGACCGATTGATGCTTGCAGAACTCCACCCGCAAGCGCTTCGTATCGCCACACTATTGCGTGCACGGGGCGAAAAGATCGCGGTCGCTGATGGTGCGACGGGCGGGCTGATCATGGCTAGCCTGCTGACCGTTCCGGGTGCGCTCGATTTCTTTGTCGGGGGCGGGGTGGTTTACTCGTTCCGCGCCCGCGATGTGCTGTTCGATCAGCCACGCGAGGCCTATAAGGGGATGCGCGGGGCGAGCGAGGAATATGCCTTGCTACAGGCCCGCTCCATCCGCGATAATTTCCATGCTGATTGGGGCCTCGCCGAAAGCGGTTCGGTCGGCGGTGGCAGCAAACATCCCACCGGCGCGGCTGCCGGACGGAGCTGCGCTGCACTGGTCGGACCTGATGGCGAGTGGGTGCGGGTGACGGAAACCGGAAGCGATAATCGTATCGCCAATATGGAAGCGTTCACCCGAGCCGCGCTGGGGCATCTGGAAACAGTATTGTCGGCCTAGTAAATTCGGCGTTTCCTGAGCCACAATATCGACCAGTCTCCATTGACCAGGCGTTTTGCGAGACGGAAACCGGCGCGGTAGTAGGCTGCGCGAACGGTCTTTTCCTGTTCGGTCAGCAATCCCGCCAACAGAATATGGCCACCTTCGGGTACCGCCTCGGTAAACTCTGGCGCCAGCTCGACCAAGGGACCGGCCAGAATATTGGCGATCAGCAGATCATATGGGCCGCGCGCCGAGAGGAGGGGATGATCCATTCCATTGGCGATAATCATCGTCAGTTCGCCCCGGCCGGACCCCATCGGAATTGCGTTTGAAGCCGCGTTATCTTCGACAACCTGATGGCACACATGGTCGATATCGCTGGCTGTGGCATAGGCACCGCGCCACAAATCCATCGCGGCAAAGGCGAGGAGGCCCGTTCCGGTACCGATATCAGCGATATTGCGCGCCGAAATGCCGGAGCGTTTGATCAGCGTGAGCATGGCGAGGCAGCCTGCGGTTGTTTCGTGCTGGCCGGTGCCGAACGCCTGACTGGCGGGGATCGACAGGCTGGTTATGTCAGGTTCTGTGCTGGGTCGATATTCGGGCGTGTGGACGTAGAATTTGCCCGCACTGATCGGTTCGACACCTTGCTGGCTGAGTGTGAGCCAATCCTGTTCTTCCAGCTCTTCGACATGCAGCTTGGGCGCTTTGCCGGTGAAAAGGGCAGCAATGGCCTTTTTGTCGGCAGAATTCGGCTTGCGCGAGAGCCAGGCTTCGAGCTTCCATTCGAGCGGCTTCTGTTCCTCGATCTCGCAGCCGGACAGGACGATTTCCGGATCCCATTCCCACGCGTCCTCATGTGCGAGCAAGGCCTCTTGAACTATGCGCTTGTCGGCAAAAGCGGTGACTTTCCAGCTACCTGACATAGCTTGCTCCGTTGGCATCGAGTGTCGCGCCGGTCAGGCTTTCGGGCGCATCAAGCGCGCAATATACGGCGATATTGGCGATCTCGTCAGGCTCGGCAACGCGGCCCAGCGGGATGTCTGCCAGCAACCCTGCACCGCCGCGGCTTTCCAGATAGTCGCCTGCCATGGCGGTGTCGGTAAATCCGGGCGTGACCGCGTAGGAACATATCCTGTCTTTGGCATAGGCGCGGGCAATGGTCTTGTGCATCGCGAGCATTCCGCCTTTGGCTGCTGCGTAATGCCAATGGGCAGGGCTGTCCCCGCGATGGCCGGCGCGGCTGGCGATGTGGACGATGCGGCCGGGCACGCCGCGTTCCTGCCAATGCAGCACCGCAAGGCGCGACAATTCAGCCGAGGCGGTGAGGTTGATCTGCAGCGTCTTGTGCCATGCCGCGCTCCAGTCTTCGTCCGATGCATCGAGGGGGACGGCTTCAAACAGTCCGGCATTGTTGATAAGCACATCTACCGCGCCACCGCAGCGGTCCAGCGCATCGTCCCACAGGGCCTTCGCAGCACCTTCCGCTGCGAAATTCGCGCCGACCGTGTCCGCATCATGCGCTTTCGAGCCATGCCCGATAACCGTCACTCCGCGGCGCAACAATTGTGACCGGATCGCCGCGCCAATTCCCCGGCTCGATCCGGTCAGAAGAATTCTGGTCATGCTCTGCTCCAGTAAACCATTGGCGGCGATCTTCGAAACTTTGCAGGCCCTATCCGAAAATTTGCAAGTAAAGTCGAGCGCGCATG
>JAHDDJ010000218.1 GCA_020629385.1 Erythrobacter sp. | reverse complement strand
TTCGGGTTGCCGAAGCCGCTGCCATCCGGCCCGTCGAGCCAGCGCATCATTGCATCACGCGCTTCGGGTGCGAGAGGTGTGGTGGCTTGGTAGTCGAAATAGATCATGTGAGACTTACCCATGCGTCGGCAAAGCGTTCCAGTTCGTCGGGTGTCGTGTTCCAGCCGATACTGACGCGGATTGTGCGGCTGGCCGTGTCGTCATCGACACCAAAAGCATCTAGCACGCGGCTTTTCTTGAGCGTGCCGGAGGAACAGGCGCTGCCCGCAGAAACGGCAAAACCCATGGCATCGAGCCGGATTAGCAGGGCCTGGGCGCTGATGGTTGGGTGGGAGAGCGCGAAGATGTAGTCCACTTGCTCGCCAAAGCTCTGCACTGCATTTCCAAGGCGATCAGCAAACCGTTCGCGTATGGCGGGCGTGGTGGACCATGCCCCGGCTTCCAAAGCAGCAGCCATGCCTAGCGCCGCTGGCATATTCTCGGTTCCCTGACGATAACCACGCTCATGCCCGCCCATCGGTTCCAGCAAGGCAAAATCCCGGACGAGCAAAGCGCCGATTCCGATCGGTCCGCCAAATTTGTGCGCCGATACGACCAGCATGTCGGCATCGGGCAGCCCCAGCTTTCCAGCAGATTGGGCGCAATCCGAAAGCGTAACTCCACCTGACGACCGGATCGCTTTTGCCTTATCGTTGACCGGATTGATCACGCCGGTTTCAGAATTGACGTGCTGGAGCGCGACGATGCATGTGCTGTCGAGCTCCACATTGTCCGACAAAATTTCCGCTTCCGGCGCGGCCCGAAACACCGCGTCATGTTCCACCGCGCTCACAATTCGCCGGTCCACTTTCGCGCGGTTGAGGGCGATCCACAGCGCCTCGCTCGCGCCGCTGGTGAAGATCACCTCGCCGTCCCAGCCAAGCGCCTGTTTCACCCGATCGCGCGCATCTTCCAGCGCCTGTTTCGCCTTGCGCCCCTCGGCATGCGGGCTGCTGGGATTGGCCCAGATGCGGAAACCTTCCTGCATCGCGGCAAGCGCTTCGGGCCGGATCGGGGTAGTCGCGGCGTGGTCGAGATATATCCGGTCGGGAATGGCAGCCTCTGATATGGTTATCGCAATTGCGAAATTCGCATCCGTCACTATATAGACAGCGAAATTCAGCGCGCCACCCGCGTGTGTGATCCATCTGACAGGTTGAATTCATGCCATCTGTAATTTTCCCCGGCCCCGAAGGCCGTCTTGAAGGTCGTTATTCTCCAGCTCCGCGCCCGCGTGCACCGGTCGCGATGATCCTGCACCCGCACCCGCAAGGCGGCGGCACGATGAACGAGCGGATGACGCAGAAGCTCTACAAGACCTTTGTGGATCGCGGTTTTGCTACGCTGCGCTTCAATTTCCGCGGTGTGGGCCGCAGCCAGGGTAGCTTCGACAATGGTATCGGCGAATTGAGCGATGCCGCCGCCGCCCTCGACTGGGTCCAGTCGATCCACGAAGAAGCGCAGACGACGTGGGTTGCGGGCGTATCCTTCGGTGCTCTGATCGGCATGCAATTGCTAATGCGCCGCCCCGAAGTGCGCGGCTTCATCTCCATTGCGCCGCCTGCAAACATGTATGATTTCAGTTTTCTCGCACCCTGCCCGGCATCGGGTATCTTTATTCAGGGGACAGCGGATACAGTGGTGCAGCCTAGCGCAGTGCAGAAGCTGGTCGACAAATTGCGCACGCAAAAGCACATCACGATCCATCACGAAGAAATCCCGCGCGCGAACCATTTCTTCGAGAATGAGCAGGAAGAGCTGATGGCATCGGTCGATAATTACCTCGACTTCCGCCTCGATCCGGCCTGTCCGATCAAGTAGGACCGACCGGCTCCCGACTGAAAATCACATGATCCAAGCCGGATAGGTGGCATTTCGCCACGCGATATAGCTTGCCTCACAAATGTAATGTTGTAACATTGCATACAGTTGCTGAGTGGCCAACCCTTAGTCGGCCCGCACTCGGCGACGAAGAGAGAGGAGAACCGCAATGTCATTTGTCGATCAAAAAGGAGCGGAAAACAGGAAAACCGCAATCATAGGTGCAGGCGCCGTCAACGCGGCAATAGGCACAGTGTTGATACTGGGGCTTTCAACCGTGGTGACCAAAGAACCGCCAGCCCCGCCCATGGGTGGAATCGAATTCCCGACTAAACCACCCCCACCGCCGCCCGAACCGGAAACAAAACCGGATGAGAAAGTGGTCACGCCGCAATCGCCGCCGATCTACACACCGCCGATTTCCAATCCTTTGAAGAAGGACACAACGGACCTCACGACAACCACGAAACTGCCCATCGACACAGGCGAGATTTCCAAGACCGTTCTGCCTTCCGGCACCAAAACCGTGATTGAAGAATTGCCGGACTTGCCGGTGCTGGCCGATCCGGTCGGCGCCAAACCGCGCAATCGTCCGGGCGATTGGGTCAGTGACCGCGATTACAAACGCTCATGGATCAGGCAGGAACTAACCGGGATTGCCCGGTTCAAACTGACCATTGGCACGGACGGGCGGGTTCAGGATTGCCAGATCACCGCATCCACTGGTCATACGGAACTGGACAGGGCAACCTGCAGCCTCGTGACGAAGCGCGCCAAATTCAATCCGGCGTTCAACGCACTCAAGGAAAAAGTGCCGGGGACCTACAACAGCGCAATCAAATGGGACTTGCCCGATTAAGCTGCGCGCCTAACCGTCTCCCTGCGAACCAGAATTCTCCACCTGGTTCAACCTGTCGAGGGGCGCTTGCCCCTCGGCATCGGGGACTGTCCAGATTGCGACATTCACAATCGCAATGGCAGCCAGAAACACCATCATGAAGACCTGTTTCTTGGGGCCACCTTTGCGCCACAAAGCGAACGCGCCCAACAGCAACCCAAGGGCTGCCAGAACCATGATCGGAAGAATGATATTCATGATCAGGTCATACCGCCTTGTGTAGAGAATAGGAACTGCTTTCAACCGGGGGCAATCCGGCATAACAAGCAATGCAAGACGTGGACGCGATTCTGCGCGTCTGCACAGCAATTCCAACGTGGGAGACAATGACTATGGGTATTTTCAGTTCGATCAAGAATGCGATTTTCGGCAGCGACGAAGCCAAGGCACAAGAGGCAGCGCCGGCACCGGCAGCTCCAGACGCGCCTGCAGCTCCCAAGCCTGTGAGCGCGGTTGACGTGGCGGCACGCCTCGATGCGATGCCAGGTGCAGACAAGCTTAACTGGCGCACCTCGATCGTCGATCTGATGAAGCTGATCGGTGTCGATTCCAGCTATGCCAACCGCAAGGAACTGGCGGGCGAGCTGGGACGCTCCAACTATGAAGGCTCGGCAGAAGACAATATCTGGCTGCATAAAGTCACCATGCAGGAACTGGCCAAAAACGGCGGAACGGTTCCGGCAGAATTCCTCGACTGAGGCTATTCGTACAGAACACACAGAGGGCGGGCCGATGGCTCGCCCTTTTTTGTTTGTGCAGATGGAGGGATGTTTGACAGGATCATGGCTGCGCGCCACACATTCGCCATGACCACACAGACATTCGAAATAACCCGCCGCCAAGCCCTCGCCGGACTTGGCGCGACCACCGCCCTTACCCTCTCCGGATGCCAGACATATCCCGGCAATTCCGATGGCGTGCCTGTCAGCATGTCACCGGACGAATGGCTGGAACAAGTGGGTTACAACCTCCTCAGCCATGAGCCCGAACGCGCCACAGGCCTCGGGGTCGATGTCGGGCAATATGCTGACCTGAGGAGCAAACTGGAAGACCAGAGCCCTGACGGTCAGCAGGCCTATGCCGCGACTTTGCGCCG
>JAHDDJ010000217.1 GCA_020629385.1 Erythrobacter sp. | reverse complement strand
TTCTGATCATCGGCGTTCTTGGTACGCGGCGCAAATGTACGGCTGCGTTGCACGTCAACATTCAGATCGGGGTGATCCAGATCGATACCGCTATCGAGAACCCATGCGGTGGCGAAATTACCCGCTCCGCCGCCATTGACACGGGCGATGCCCCAAGGCGTTTCCTGTGGAGGCTGGCTACCGCCACCACCGCCACCGGGCTTCGGCTTGCCGCGCTGCACAGTCGTAACTACCATGTCCTGTTCGCAATAGGCGATGTTTGGATTGTTGCGCTGCATATTGGCGACGCCTTGTGCCGATGCATTTACGGCAAACCCGCGCAGTGCGACGCTGTAAACATGCTTCAGCTGGGCGGCATTGGCCTGGGCCGAACGCTGTGCCTCTGCACGGGCATTGCCGCGCGAAACCTTTTTGCTGTCGAATACGCAGATGTAGCTTCCGGCGATCTTGTCGCCTGCTTTTTGCGCCTGCGCAGGCGTTGCCATGGCAATCATTGGCAGTGCAGCAACAGCAGCGATAAGTTTCATCTTCATAGAAAACCCTCCAGTCCCATATTTTTAAGTACAGCCCGTCACGACCCGACGCGACCGATCACTACTGTTTGCCGTTCGCCCACCAACCTGTCGAGAGCGAAGTTGTAAAACATCTGTAATATTTTGTGATAATTCAGGAACTCTGCGTAGTAGAATGGTTTACAGAGCAGTCATATAACACGCGCAGGAAAAGTATTGAAATGCAACTTAAGTATTGCACTGCCAAACTGGACAACTTTATTACAATTTGACTATACCAATGCTTATCTTATTTCATTCGATAGCCGGAACTAACTCCGATTCGGGAAGGGATGAATTACCTGCCTGCTGGTTTTCAAAGCGCCGGTGCCGCACGATGCGCGGTGTAATGACGATGTAAAGTTCGGTCTTGGTGCTTGTTGAGCGCTCGTTCCGGAACAACGTCCCCACCAAGGGGATATCCCCCAGGATCGGCACCTTGTTCTTGGTCGTCAGCACATTTTCCTGTGTCAGGCCCCCGATCACAAAGGTTTCCCCGTCGCGCACCGAAGCGCTGGTTTCCGCCTCGCGCTGGCTAATTGTGGGGAAACCTTGGGAGAAACCTGTCACACTCGACACCACGCCGTAGATTTTCGATGTGATATAGCCATCGCTGCTAACTCTTGGGGCGATCTGCAAAGTCACACCAACATTCACATATTGCACCTGTTGCGAGACGCCATTTACACCTGATAGCTGGATCGAGGTGAGAATTGGCAAGGCATCGCCGGTGATGATCTTCGCGGTCGAGCCGCTTTGCGCAGCAATACGCGGCCGCGAAACAATCCGCCCCTCACCCTTGGAAATTTGCAGATTGATCGCCGCCTGAAGCTGGCCCGACACCAGAATATCGAGCGGATCAACACCGAAGGGGTTATTCGCGCCGCGTGTGGCAACGGCATTGCCAATTTCACCACTCTGGTTTGTGTAATCGATGCCGATATTGCGCGCACCGGTTTCGGTCAGTTCGACGAACTGCGTTTCCAGAATGACGCTATCTACCGGTACATCGATAAGAGCGATCTGCTTCTTCACACGCTCGATGCGCTCGGGCGTGCCCGTGATCCAGATTGCGTTGAGACGCCGGTCAATCGCCAGCCCGTTGCCGAAGTTCTGCCCCAATGGCACTTCCTCACGCTGCGCCTGTTGCGGCGCGCCGATGAAATTGTTCTGCCCGTTCGCTGCGGGTGAACCGAAACCGGGCTCCCGGCGAATGAACACATCATTGGGTGCGATCTCCACCCCTTCCGACAACAGGCCGATGATTTCGGACACATCGGCATATTTGAGGAAGACCAATTCGTAGGAGTCTCCCGGTTGGTAGGCGTCGACCGGGCCGCGGTTCAGTTCCTGTTGGGGAACCACCTCTTCACCAGCCGAACCGATTGGCCGGCTGCCAATTTCTTCTTCCTTGCTAACCCGCTCGACGCGAATCTGGACCGCATTGTTACCCATCCGTTCAACCGCAACGGTTGACGGAAATGCTGTGTCGAGACGCATGACCAGACTGCTGCCCTGTGTCCGAAAATCCAGCTTTCTGACGAGCCCGCGGAATGTTTGCTGGTTTCGAACACGCCCTGTTTTGAGCGTGGTTGCCATCACCACTTCCGGGCGGTTCGGATTTTTTTCGACCGTCGCAATGCGAGGTTCTGCGGGCGAGAAGCGCAGCATGAAGGTCGCCGTGCCTTCATCCTGCGTCACTAATTGCATTTCTTCGAGAACGGATGGCACAAGCTGGGCCTGTGCATCGCGCGCACCGCAAATTGTTGCCAGAACGGCAAAAGCAAAAACGCCCATCCGAAGCAGAAGACTATTCAATTACGACCCTCTCGCCGAAACATACGGCGACTCCCTGGGGCGGAGACTAGAGTCTTGGACCGGCAATGCAACCCCGGAACTGCACAGGGTAAACAGGCATAAACAATCGATGTGGAAGGCGGCCCATTACAGGCAGTCGCACCTTAGCTTGTGAGGCCGGGTGCTTTGTCCTGAATAAGCTCAAATGCCTTTTCGTACCACTCGCTACCGGGATAATTCGCGCCTAGAACAGCGGCGTATTTCTTGGCTTCTTCCGGCACGCCAAGCGCAAGACTGCTTTCAGTCAGGCGATAAAGCGCCTCCGGCGTGTGGCTGGTGGTCTGGAAATTGTCGATCACGTTCTGGAAACGGATTTGCGAGGCAAGCCAGCGGCCAGAGCGCTGATAATGTCGCCCGATTTCCATTTCTTTGCCCGCAAGGTGATCTGCGACAAGATCCAGCTTCAAACGCGCATCGGCGGCATATTCGCTGTTGGGGAAACGGCGATTAACCTCGTTCAGCGCAGTGCGCGCCTGCTCGGTGATTTTCTGGTCGCGGGTAACATCGCTGATCTGCTCGTAATAGCTGAGCGCGATCAGGTAATAGGCATAGGGCGCATCCTTGTTACCCGGGTGGATCGACAGGAAACGCTGCGCACTGGCAATCGCCTTGTTGTAATCACGCCCCGTGTAATAGCTGAATGCACTCATCAGCTGCGCGCGGCGAGCCCACGGCGAATAGGGGTGCTGACGCTCGACCTCGTCAAACAATGCGGCTGCCAGCGGCGTATTGCCCTGATCCAGCTTCTGCTTGGCCGACGCGTAGAGCGTTTCCACATCGCGCGCGACATAGGCGGTATCATCGGTACCGCCGCCACCGCCGCCCAACGAGGCACAACCACCAAGAATGGATGTACCGCCCAACAGGGCAGCAGTCAGACATAGCGAACGCGAAGTGCGGGACAGTGTGATCATGCGATCAGCCTATAGCCATGCAGTGGCTGAACGCCAAGTGAAGTTCGCGCCACTATCGACAGTCCGCGCGGCGGACGAGCCAGCCGCCCCACAATCAGGAAGTCATGTAGACCGGAATGGTTTCCTTGGTAGATGCAAGCAGTCCACCGCGTGTTTCACGCACTGGCGTTACCGACTTCACCTCGGGCTTCTTCCAAGCAAGCTTCTTGGCTGCGATTGTCTGACCGTTTTTCATCATAATTTCCCTGTAGAGATTCTGTTAAGCTCGCGACTACCGAAAATCCCCTAGGGCCAATTGTACAAATGCGTCAATGCCGTCATTCACCAGCCTGCAGCGAATTCCTTAACGGCTTTGCAACTTTTCCGCTGCATGCCACCTCCATGCTACGCAAACTTCTCTCCGACCAGAGCGGCGCCACCGCCATCGAATATGCGCTCATCGCGTCTCTTGTGGCGGTTGCGGCCTATCTCGCGATGGCCGGCCTCGGCAATGAAGTTGCTGACACCTTCAACACGGTCGAGGAAAAGGTTCG
>JAHDDJ010000216.1:2234-3861 GCA_020629385.1 Erythrobacter sp. | reverse complement strand
TAGACTATCGCTGTGCCATCGATGATTGTCACATCGGTTGTGGGGCGGATCGGAATGCAGCTTTGCGGATCGCCGGAAACGCGGCCTTTCAGCATCTTCTCCAACTTGATCTGACCTTTGGTTTTAGCCTCAACGCTTTCAGCGTTCGCGTCCGCGCTGACAGTCGGGGCGGCGAGCAGCGCAGTTGAGGCCAGAGCTGTGGCAACCAGTTTGAAAGTGTGCATGGCAAAGCTCCTTGAAAATGCGGATGGTCAGTTGTCTTCGGCGATTTTGGTATAGGGAATAAATTCCTTCAGGCCGATGCTAGGCCCGGCAAATCCGCCAAAACGATCGACAAACTCTACGCGGTCCAGGCGGCATAGGTTGCTGCCGAACGGTCTGAAGACCGGCACATCGAAATCGTCGATGAATTGCGGTGCAGTGGTCCGGTTGACGTAAATTGTCCGGCCATCACGGAACACCAAAGCGGTGTCATTGATCACGCGGAGGCGATCACGTTGGGAGCGGTTGAGACAATTCACCGGCTCACCGGCTTCATAACCCTCCAACAGTTTCGCCAGCTCGCGCTCGCCTTTGCTAGGCTCGGCATTCTTGTCAGAGTTTTCCGCCAGAGCTGGCATGGATAATCCTGCCGCAAGTGCGGCCAAGGTTGCGAATCCGGTCACTGCTTTTCTCATAATCGCTGATCCTATGCGGTTCGTCTGAACCTTGCCTGACTCCCCGAACGTTTGAAACTATCTGAGGTTTCCAGCACCTTTGCTTGCGCAATTGATCATTGGCAGAATCTTGACCCGCG
The DNA here is from genome assembly GCA_020629385.1 of Erythrobacter sp. GTDB lineage: Bacteria > Pseudomonadota > Alphaproteobacteria > Sphingomonadales > Sphingomonadaceae > Pontixanthobacter. Next base: position 3,065 of record JAHDDJ010000216.1, on the reverse strand, counting down.
TCATTGGAATATGCCGACAATCGGGACGAAAGCGGTTCAGGCCGTGCCGCCAACTGTCAGTCCACCGACCAGTAAAGTCGGTTGCCCAACACCTGCTGGCACACTTTGTCCGCCTTTGCCGCATGTGCCGATACCGTCATCCAGCGCCATATCGTTTCCAATACCGTCTACTTTGGTCAGCACAGTTGGTCCGTCGCCAATCAGCGTCGCACCTTTGATCGGAGCGCCAAGTTTGCCGTTCTCGACAAGATAGGCCTCGGTGCAGGAGAATGTGAAGCGGCCGGACACGATATCAACCTGCCCGCCGCCGAAACTTTTGGCGAAAATGCCTTTCTTGACGCGGGAAAGCAGTTCTGCCGGATCATCCTCCCCGCCGCGCATGAAGGTGTTGGTCATACGCGGCATGGGTGCGTGCTGGTAACTTTCGCGGCGGCCATTACCGGTGGGCGCAACGCCCATCAGTCGCGCATTAAGGCGGTCCTGCATGTATCCTTTGAGGATACCGTCTTCGATCAACACTGTTTCCTCAGTCGGGGTGCCCTCGTCGTCGATGGATAAAGAGCCGCGCCGGTCGGTTATGCTCCCATCATCGATGACCGTGACGCCGGGCGCGGCAACCCTTTCGCCGACACGTCCGGAAAAGGCGCTGGTGCCTTTGCGGTTGAAGTCGCCTTCCAGCCCGTGCCCGACCGCTTCATGCAGGATAATGCCAGGCCATCCGGGGGCAAGCAGCACGGGCATTTCACCCGCTGGCGCATCGATGCTTTCCAGATTGACCATTGCTTGCCGCACGGCTTCGTCAATCGCGTGATCGACCGCCGCTTCGTCAAA
>JAHDDJ010000216.1:0-2134 GCA_020629385.1 Erythrobacter sp. | reverse complement strand
GCGGGCGCTGCGTTGCCTGTAGCCGGATCAAGCAGTTCCAGCGTATTGCCTGCCCGTTTGATCGCAGCAGCGCTAATCTCGTTAGCATGGGCAAAGCCGGTCATTTCGCCGGAAACACCGCGTAGGCCGAAACCGGAATCTCGCGAATAATCCGCTGTTTTCAGACGTCCATCATCGAAAGTGAACGCTTCGCTGGATGTGTGCTGGAGATAAAGCTCCCCGTCATCACACTTCGCAAGCGCGGTGCTGGTCAGCGCTTTGGCCTCGTCCGGCGAAAGTGCGTCACTATACAGAAAGCTTTGGGGGTCGGTGCCAGTCATACTCGCAACCTAGGGCAGGCGCGGCCCGTATCAAAGCGCTTAATAGCGCTCGCGTTCTACTTCGAAGCTGACCCAATACCGGCTGGGGTCGCCCGGTTCATCGCCAAAAAACTCGATCATATCGATCCGGACTTCAACTTCGTCTCCGTCACTATGCTCGATCTGGGCGACCTCGATGCGGTGATATTTCAATGTCTCGGCGGTTCGGCCTTCGCGACTTGTCAGGCCCAAGGGCATGCACGGAGCCACCGCGTTGCTGAGAACATCATAACGGGCCAGCGCTTCGTCTTGGCCGGAGAAGCGCCAATAGCAATCGAGCTCGATCGCAGTTCCGTTTCCGCCTAGTTCGCAATCTTCGAAAGCCGGCATTTTCATCGCCTTGCCGCGATGCTTGAGAACCACCCCGTCCTTGGACCAGCCAAGCGACACTTTCTTTGCTTCGGAAGTCTTTTCCGCAACCAGCGCCGAAAGTACCGCGCAATCATTCTTGGCAGCGCCGACCGGTTGAGCGCCGATTGCTGTCAGCGCCGCTGCAAAACACAAAGCCGCGCCGCGCTTCATTCAGCGGTGGCCCGGATCGCCGCCTTCGGAAATATCCGGAAGGCTTGCCTGATCGGCGCCGTCAGCTGGCCCGCCCCGAAGCACAAAGCGCCGGTCGCAATAGCCGCAATCGACATAGCCATGCTCGTCGATTTCCAGATAGACTTTGGGATGGCCCAGCGCGGCGGGGCGATAATTTGCGCCGCCACGGATGGCGGTCGCGCCGTCGCAAGCCACGCGGGCCGTGTCGACTGTGATGACTTCTGGCGGAGGAATGCTCATGCCACCGCCGATAAATCGCATTGCGCCGCCGTGCAAGCGCGGCGAGCGGGAATTGTCAGAGAAATTCGGGCGCTGGCGCGCCGAAAGCAGCCATTGCCACATCACGCGGCATCGCCTCGCGCTTGGATGCAGGGCGGGAATTGCCGATACGGCTGGCGAGTATGCGCATGATCTTGGTCATGGCAGCGCCATATCTGCGAGACCCTAAAGCATGGTTAACACGCCGATAACCATGTGCGGCGCTGTGTTGCCTCTTTACGTGGTAGCAAGAAGCGCTTTAGGGCTGGAGCCATGAGCACCCCTCCCGCCATTGAAATACGCGATGTTGTCAAACGCTATGCCGGAGTGCCGGGCGAAGAAGGCAAGCTGGCATTGAAAGGCGTCAGCTTCGATGTGCCCGAAGGCGGCATTTTTGGCCTGCTTGGTCCCAATGGTGCGGGCAAAAGCACACTGATCAATATTCTCGCAGGCCTAGTCACCAAAACAAGCGGCAGCGCGAGCATCTGGGGCTTCGATATCGATGAGCAGCGCCGCAACGCCAAGCGCGCCATCGGTATTGTCCCGCAGGAAATCGTGTTCGACCCGTTTTTCACCCCCTATGAAGTGCTGGAAAACCAGGCCGGTTTTTACGGGATCGCCAAGAGCCTGCGCCGTTCAGAGGCTTTGCTGAAAGCCGTGCACCTTGCCGATAAGCGTGATGCCTATGCGCGCACGCTTTCGGGCGGGATGAAGCGCCGCCTGCTGATTGCCAAAGCCATGGTCCATTCCCCGCCAATTCTGGTGCTGGATGAACCCACAGCCGGGGTCGATGTGGAACTGCGACGTTTGCTGTGGGAGCTGGTGACGCAATTGAATGACGACGGTGTAACGGTCGTCCTGACCACGCATTATCTCGAAGAGGCCGAGCAATTGTGTGACCGGATCGCGATTATCAATCACGGCGAGTTGATCGCCAACAAACCCACCCGCGAAATGGTCGATATGGCGCGGGA
>JAHDDJ010000215.1 GCA_020629385.1 Erythrobacter sp. | reverse complement strand
GTCATGTATTCTCTCCTTACAGAGAGCTCGCGCGGCGTTGGGACCGCGTGGCCCGTCGGCGGCAATAATGTTGCGCCGCAACAAGTCAAGCCGCATAGCTATTTCCTGCGAAATGATCGGTGGATTGCATTGTAAGCGGGATGAATTCCGCTCTCGCCAAACGCGCCGCGCCCGATTATGGCGATGACCATGCAGACGTCTGACCTTCGGATCGCCCTGTTCAGCGGCAATTACAATTATGTACGCGACGGAGCGAATCAGGCGTTGAATCGCCTGGTCGAATATCTGCTGCGGCAAGGGGCACAGGTGCGGGTTTATGCGCCCACCGTTGATGAGCCGGCATTCGAACCGCAAGGCGATCTTGTCGGCGTGCCGTCGGTCGCAATTCCCGGACGCGCAGAATATCGCATTCCGCTGGGCCTTTCGAAAGAGAACCGCGCTGATCTGGAGGCGTTCAAGCCCAATATCGTTCACACTTCGTCGCCCGACCCGACCGGCCATGCCGCATTGAAATGGGCGCGCAAACGCAACATCCCGGTGCTGGCATCGGTCCACACACGGTTCGAAACCTATCCGCGCTATTACGGGCTTGGCTTCACCGAACCCTGGATCGAGGGAATTCTGCGGCGCTTTTACAACCGCTGCGACGGGCTGGTCGCTCCCTCGCAGAGCCAGATCGACACACTGCGCGAACAGGGCATGCATGATGATATCTCGATCTGGTCGCGCGGCGTCGACCGGACGATTTTCTCTTCAGACAAACGCGATCTCGAATGGCGCCGCTCGCTCGGAATTGCGGACGACGATATCGCGATTGTATTCCTAGGCCGGTTGGTGATGGAGAAGGGGCTCGACATCTTTTCCGAAACCATTGTCCAGCTGCGCAAGAAGCAATTGCCGCACAAGGTACTGGTCATCGGTGATGGCCCGGCACGCGGATGGTTCGAGAAAGCTTTACCCGGCGGTATATTCGCCGGCTTCCAGACAGGCGCCGATCTTGGCCGGGCTTTGGCGAGCGGCGATATCTTCTTCAACCCCTCCGTCACCGAAACATTTGGCAATGTCACGCTGGAAGCGATGGCCTGCGGACTGCCGGTGGTCGCATCAGCCGCGACGGGCAGCAAAAGCTTGGTGATCGACGGCAAGTCGGGCGGATTGGTCGAAAACGGCACAGCAAACTGCTTCGCAGACGCCATCGCGCCCTATCTTTCCGACACTTCGCTGTGCAAAGAGCACGGTGCCGCTGGCGAAAAACGCAGCCTCGAATATTCATGGGATGCGATCAATCAGGCGGTTGCGGATACCTACATCCGCCTGATCGAAGCGCGCGCAAGCTAAGCCTTACCGCAGCACACCCTGCCCACGCATCCGGTGCGCATACCACAGCATGAACAATGTGATGACCCAGATCGTAACCGACAGCGGGATGCTGTCATGCTTTTCCGGCATGTCGATTGTTACGCGCTGGAAATAGGTTGTGCCAACCAGCCCGACCACTGAGATGATCAGCGAAGGAACGGCCCAACGCGACCGCAAAAGCAGAAGGACCGAACCGAAGAACGCACCCCAAACACCCAGCGCCCACAAAGCGTTCGCCCATGCCGGGAAGCTGTTGAAAAACGCGACGTCTTCCGCCGTCATCCCGAGTGCTTCGAGCTTATCCAGCCGGGTCATCATGTAGCTGAAAATGCCAATGGCGTTCCAAAGCAATGTGACGCCGCCGACGGCCCAAAGATGCCACGGTGTTTTCGCTGAATCTGTCATGTGGTTCCCCCTCCACTTTTTCCAATGAAGGAGGAATATCACAGAAGCATGTGTTGGGCCAAGCGCAACTGCCAATATCGAAAGACTACAGGCGCTCGATCCGCTTGGCTGCGTCATCAATGATGTCGACGATTTCCTCTATGGCGCTTTCGTCAAATCCGCCGTGGCGATACTTGTTTTTGAGGACGCCTACGAGATTGCCCATCGCCCGGAACAGTTCTGGTGCGCGGTTACGTTCTTCATTGCCTGACATGGCAGTCAGTTTCTGGATGATCCGCGCAATCTCGTCCTCGCGCTCGGCGAGTTCTTCTTTGCCAGATTTGGTGATTTCGAACGCTTTTTTGGCTTCATCACCTTTCTTTGCCTTGGCTTCCGTGATCACACCTTCATCGGCGAGCAATTGCAGCGTGGGATAAACCGCGCCGGGACTTGGTTCGTAATTGCCGCCGGTCATTTCGCCGATGGCTTTGATAAGTTCATAGCCATGACGCGATTCGTCGCCGATCAGCATGAGCAGCGTAAGCCGCAGTTCGCCCGCACCAAATATCCGGCGCTTGCGTCGATGGCCGCCTCCCGACGATCCCCCGCCAAAGGAACTGCCGAAGTCACGACCGAAATCGCGTCCCCAATTGCCCCAGCTACCTGCGGCGAACATAGCTTCTACAGGAAAGCCGTGCCTGCGCATTTTTCTCATCTTGTGAATTCGCATCTTGATATCCTCTCGATATAACTACGATAGCTCTAAGATATATCTTAGAATCACATACACAAGTGGCAGATGCAATGACTCGGCAAACACCTTATGAGGGCCGACGAATGACTGATCTGTTTCCCGACGATGTGCCGCAAAGCGCCAAAGAACCCGCCACACGCGCCGATGCGCCGCTGGCGGACCGGTTAAGGCCGGCGGCGCTTTCCGAAGTTGTCGGCCAGGATCATTTGACCGGCCCCAAAGGTGCAATCGGCCGAATGGTTGCGGCCGGACGGCTGTCCTCGATGATCCTGTGGGGGCCTCCCGGTACCGGCAAGACGACTATTGCCCGTCTGCTGGCTGATGCTGTGGGCATGCGTTACGAAGCGATTAGCGCGGTGTTTTCCGGGGTCGCCGACCTAAAAAAGGCTTTTGCTGCCGCAGACAAGGCAGCAGAAGCTGGCCAACGCACGCTGTTGTTTGTGGATGAAATCCACCGCTTCAACCGCGCACAGCAGGACGGATTTCTTCCGTTTGTGGAGCGCGGTACAGTCACATTAGTGGGCGCCACTACCGAAAACCCGAGCTTTGCACTCAACGCTGCATTACTCAGCCGGGCACAAGTGCTGATCCTGCAACGACTCGCTCAGGACTCGCTGCAGACGCTGCTACGACGCGGCGAGGAACTGGAAGGCCCCCTCCCCCTTACTGTCGAAGCACGCGATGCGTTGATTGCCTCGGCGGATGGCGACGGGCGCTTCCTGCTGAATCAAGCCGAAACGCTCTATGCGGCGCAGATCCCGGAACCCCTCGATCCCGCCGGTCTTGGCAAGTTTCTCCAGCGCCGCGTGGCTGTCTATGACAAGGATCGCGACGGCCATTACAATCTGATCAGCGCGCTGCATAAAAGTCTCCGCGGCTCGGACCCGCAAGCAGCTCTCTATTATATGGCGCGAATGCTGACGGCTGGCGAGGAACCGCTATATGTGCTGCGCCGTCTGGTGCGTTTCGCCAGCGAAGACATTGGCCTTGCCGACCCGCAGGCGCTGACCCAGTGCCTTGCCGCCAAGGACGCTTACGAATTCCTCGGAAGCCCGGAAGGCGAGCTCGCGATTGTCCAAGCCTGCCTCTACCTTGCAACTGCGCCGAAATCCAACGCCGCTTATGCCGCACAAAAGGCCGCCTTTAAATCCGCCCGTGAAACCGGCAGCCTGATGCCACCCGCCAATATCCTCAATGCACCGACAAAATTGATGAAAGATATCGGCTACGGAGCCGGATATGCCTACGACCACAATGCGGAAGACGGTTTTTCCGGCGACAATTACTGGCCCGAAGAGATGGAACCGCAAACCTATTACGAGCCGGTTGAACGCGGCTTCGAACGCAAAGTGCGCGAACGCATGGAATGGTGGGACCGCAAGCGGAAAGAGCT
>JAHDDJ010000214.1 GCA_020629385.1 Erythrobacter sp. | reverse complement strand
TTCTGGGGCAAACCGCGCTGGATCGAGAGCGAGCATATCCAGCACAGCGTACACAAAACGCCTGAAGAGGCGGGAGAAGACACCACGGGTGGCTACAAGCCGCATGAGAGCCCGCTATCGATGCTTATTCCACTGGGCGTGCTGTCGGTCGGCGCAATTGCCGCTGGTCAGGTGTTTGCGCCGAGCTTCCTCGATGACGCAGCGTTCTGGAACGGGTCGGTATTCTACAACGCAAACCTGATCGATGCGATGCATGCTGTGCCGTACTGGGTGAAGTACTCGGCGTTTGTCGTGATGCTGCTTGGCCTGTTCGGCGCGTGGCTGGCTTACATCAAGGACACGTCGATCCCGGGCAAATTCGTCAACCAGTTCCGTTACGTGCACAATTTCGTGTCGAACAAATGGTATTTTGACGAGCTCTACAATCTCATCTTCGTCCGGCCCGCTTTCTGGCTGGGCCGCAAATTCTGGATCATCGGTGATCAGGGTATCATCGACCGCTTCGGACCAAACGGTGCGGCATGGGTTGTCCAGAAGGGCACTGTTGCCGCGAAGAAGGTGCAGTCCGGATATCTTTATAGCTACGCGCTGATCATGCTCCTCGGGCTGGTCGCCGCGATCACATGGATTTTGATGTAATGGACGGTTTCCCGATCCTTTCCGTGATGCTCGCGGTGCCGCTATTTGCGGCCATCGCCTGCCTGTTTGTTGAAGCGCATGCTGCCCGTACGATCGCTCTGGGCGCGACGCTGGTCAATCTGGCGCTGGGCGTGCTGCTGTGGATCAATTACGAGATTGGCGGCGCGCAGTGGCAGTTTACAGAAGAGCACAATCTGTTCGCAGGCTTCACCTATGCGCTGGGCATCGACGGTATCGCGCTGATGCTGATCGTGCTGTCAGTCTTCCTGATGCCGATCTGCATTCTCGCCAGCTGGGAATCGATCACCAAGCGCGTTGGCGAATATATGGCCGCGTTCCTGATCATGGAATTGCTCATGATCGGTGTGTTCGCGGCACAGGATTTGTTCCTGTTCTATATCTTCTTCGAAGCCGGTCTGATTCCGATGTATCTGATCATCGGTATCTGGGGCGGCGATAACCGGATTTACGCGAGCTACAAATTCTTCCTCTACACGCTGCTCGGCTCGGTGCTGATGCTGATCGCGATGCTGTGGATGGTCAATCAGGCTGGCACGACTGACATTCCGACGCTGATGAATTACGACTTTGCACCCGAAGCGCAAACGTGGCTTTGGCTGGCTTTCTTCGCCAGCTTCGCGGTGAAGATGCCCATGTGGCCGGTCCACACCTGGCTACCGGATGCGCACGTTCAGGCACCGACGGCGGGTTCGGTTATCCTCGCAGGCGTGTTGCTGAAAATGGGTGGTTACGGCTTTATCCGGTTCAGCTTGCCAATGTTCCCCGAAGCCAGCGCGCAGTTCATCTGGCTGATCCTTGGTCTGTCGATGGTCGCCGTTGTCGTCACCAGCCTGATCGCACTCGTCCAGCACGATATGAAGAAGCTCATCGCCTATAGTTCGGTCGCCCACATGGCCATCGTCACTGCGGGCCTGTTCGCCTTCAACGTACAGGGTCTCGAAGGCGCGATGATCATGATGCTGAGCCACGGTCTTGTATCGGGCGCCTTGTTCTTGTGTGTCGGCATCATCTATGACCAGCTGCACACGCGCGAGATCGACCGTTATGGCGGGTTGTCGATCAATATGCCCAAATATGCGATTTTCTTCCTGCTGTTCACCATGGCGAGTATCGGTTTGCCGGGTACCAGCGGTTTCGTTGCGGAGTTCCTGAGCCTTGCCGGTATTTACGAGGTTTCCAGCCTTGCGACCTTCGTGCTGACCACGGGTATTATTCTGGGTGCCGGCTATATGCTCTACCTCTATCGCCGTGTGGCCTTTGGCGAGCAGAAGAACGCAGACGCAGCCGCTATGCGTGACCTTAATCTGCGCGAGTGGTTGATGCTTGGCCCGATTGCGGCAGCAGTGCTGTGGATGGGCGTCTATCCCGAAAGCTTCCTTGCACCGATGCGTGCGGACATTGCCGCTCTTGAGGCGCGGATTGCCCGTGCTGCGCCGGAAGGCGATGCGAAACTGGCAGCAGGTGAACCCAAAGCGGAGGCGGCCAATGCTGTCGCCCCGATCGAGCACGGCGCGGAGGGAGCGCACTGATGAACATCCTGAACTCCCTCTATTTCTCGGCCCCCGAAGTCAGCTTGACCATAGCGGGTTTGGCTTTGCTGATGGTCTGTGCCTTCGGCGGAGATAAAACTGCACGCACCGTTACAATCCTCGCGGTTGCAGCGTTGTTTGGTGCTGTGGCATTTACGGCTAACCTGTTTATCAACCCTGCGTTCGAGCTGGGCGGTGACGCGTGGGGCGGCATTTACCGGCTTGACGCGTTTGGCAGTTTCGCGAAGATCCTGATCTACCTCGCAACGATCGGCTGTTTGATCGTCACGCCCAAGTTCTTCGACGCAACGGGCGAGTACCGGCCTGAATATCCGGTGCTGATGCTGTTCAGCGCGGTCGGTATGGCCTTGATGGTTTCTGCGGTCGATCTGATGCAGCTCTATATCGGCCTCGAGCTGATGAGCCTGTCATCATATGTACTGGCCAGCTTTACGCGTAGCGATGATCGATCCGCAGAAGCCGGATTGAAGTACTTCGTATTGGGCGCTCTCGCTTCAGGTATTCTGCTCTACGGTATGAGCCTGGTATACGGCTTTACAGGGTCGACCAACTATATCGGCATTCGTGCCGCGCTCGAGGGCGGAATGTCCACCGGCGCATTGTTCGGCGTGGTATTCGTGTTGGCAGGTCTGGCCTTCAAGATCGCCGCGGTGCCGTTCCACATGTGGACGCCTGATGTGTATGAGGGCGCACCGACGCCTGTCACCGCATTCTTTGCAACGGCACCCAAAGTGGCCGCAATCGCAATCATGATGCGCATGGCGCTCGATCCATTCGGCGCGCAGGTTGAGGCTTGGCAGCAGATTGTCATCTTCGCAGCGCTGGCATCCATCGTTGTTGGTGCGCTGGGCGCAATCGGGCAGGAAAACGTCAAGCGCCTTCTGGCCTACAGCTCGATCAACAACGTCGGCTTTATTCTGGTTGGTCTTGCAGCGGGCACACTCGCTGGTGCCAAGGGTATGCTGATTTATCTGGCCATCTATGTCGCGATGTCTCTGGGCAGCTTTGTAGCCGTGCTGATGCTGCGCAATGCCGAAGGCAAGCAGGTCGAGAGCATTTCGGACATGGCGGGTCTGTCCCGTTCGCATCCGATGCTGGCTCTGTGCTTGGCCACATTGATGCTGAGCCTTGCGGGCATTCCGCCGCTATTCGGTTTCTGGGGCAAGTTCGTTGTTTTCCAGGCTGCGGTTCAGGCGGACATGATCCTGCTGGCTGCACTGGGTATCGCAGCCAGTGTGATTGGCGCGTTCTACTACCTCAAGATCGTCAAGATCATGTATTTTGATGAACCGGCAGGGGTGGTTGAAGGCCAGGCCGAAACATCACGCTGGGTGGTTCTGGCGCTATGCACAATCTTCGTATCGCCGCTTGGCTTCTTGCTGACCCCTTGGCTGGGTGCAATGGCGGAGCGTGCGGCATCGGCGCTGTTCCTGACCATTTGATCGAGATCGTTTCAGAAACCGGATCGACCAACACCGATCTTGCGGATCGGTTACGTTCTGGCGCATCCATTCCAGAAGGGAATTGGCTGATCGCCGACCGGCAAGTTGCCGGGCGTGGCAGGCAGGGGCGCGCATGGTTTGATGGATCGGGCAATTTCATGGGCTCGACGGTAGTCCATCCGCTTGAAAGTAACCCTCCGCCGCAGACCTTGGCTTTGGTTGCCGGGCTTGCGCTGTACGAGGCCTGTGTCACTTTGTGTCCTGATCCCACTGCGCTCTCGCTCAAATGGCCTAA
>JAHDDJ010000213.1 GCA_020629385.1 Erythrobacter sp. | reverse complement strand
GGGCCTTCGGAGAAAACGCGGATATGGTCCGCATCGCAATATCCGTCCGATCCGCAGCTGCCGCCGACGATGTCATTGTTGAGAACAGCCTTGACCGTCCAGCCCTGCTCTTCGGCAAAGTCCGCCATCAACCTGCCGCCATACAGGCCCTGCTCCTCACCGGACAGAAGCGCATAGACAATGGTAGTCGGATAGCTTTTCTTCGACATTACCCGTGCAGCTTCAATGGCCAGCGCGGTTCCCGAAGCATCATCATTCGCGCCTGGGGCGTCGCTCGTGAAATCCGATACATCGGTAACACGGCTGTCGATGTGCCCTTGTATAATGATCACTTCGTCCGGGCGTTCGGTGCCGCGCTGGATTGCTACCACATTGACCAATCTGGTCGGTGTGGGAATGCGGCGGCCTTGCACCATGCGTTCCGGAAGCACGATTTCAAGACATCCTCCGCAAGCTGCGCTTGCTTCGCGGAACTGTTGTTCTCCCCAGCGCCGCGCGGCACCGATCCCCCGGGTAGGATGATCCTGCAGCGACATTGTGTGTCGCGTGCCGAAGCCGACAAGGCTTCTCACATCGGCTTCAAGCCGTTCCTGCGAGACATCGTCCGCCGGATTTGCATGATCATCAGCTAACGCTGGAACAGAAAACAAAAGCGCGGCGGCAGGAATGAAATATCGCATGAACCGCTTGTTGCCGAGCCACAGCAGATTGGCAAGTCCGGTATAGGTTTCAGAGCTTGATAGGACCTTCGCCATACTGGTTTGGCACGCGCTGTGACTTTGCCATACCCACCAACACCAAAATCAGTACGACCATCCAGCCGAGTAGATCCTGTGCAATCATTCCCGGCTGCATGGCCACCGCCTGCCCTGCTTCTCGAGACACCTCGGCGGCGGTGCGGAGTTGCTCCGGAACCGCACCGAGCTGCCGATAGGCAAAGCCCATCCATGTTAGTTGTATCCCAACAGGGATCAGTACAACCATGCCCGGAAGGCCAGCATCATGTGCACGCCGTACAAAACTGGCGGCCATAAGCACAATGTTGAAAGCGCCGAGCCAGATACTGGTGACAACCAGTTTCGACGGCAAGCCGACATCGATCATCCGGTCCAGCAATGCCGCTTCCAGCGCGGCTGAGTTCTGGCCGGTTGATTGCTGACTGACCTCACCCACGATCGCAAGCAGAGTTGGTACCGCTGTTATGGCCATCACGAGAACATTAAGGAGAACCACAAAAACGAAATAATGCCAGTAGACCCGCCGTCCGTTGCGACCTTTCGGGTCGAACAGATGCCCAAGGCTGTATCGAACTGATTGTATCATCGGATCAGTACGCTCTAGCGACAAAAATTCGTTCGACAGCGGGCTTGCCGGTGAAGATGCAGGCGCGGTCCACTGCCGGTGAATCCATTGGAACATTGCGGATCGTCAGCTTCAGTTCTTTAAGCTTTTCAACCACGGCCTCCAGCTCCGAGCCAGTTGGTTTGGACCATTGGACCTCAACCCAGCCGGGATGTTTCACATCCGCATTAAAAAAGTCAGCCAAGCCGTCGAGCGTGTCGATGTCACGCGTAAGATTGGCATCGCGTCTCTCGGCAGCCTGCGTAAAGAGGGTCTTCTGTATATCCTCAAGCAGTTGCGGGATTTCTGCCGCAATGTCGTTCTTCAAAGGGGTATGGAAATCGGGTTTGCCATTCTCGGCCCACAACGCGTCGCGGCGCAGCATGCTGACTACGCCATTTTCCATATCGCGTCCGCCGACCTCGATAATGATAGGCGCGCCTTTACGGACATAGTCCCAGCGCTTGGCCGCAGCTTTACCCGGCTTGGTGTCAAGCAGAACGCGTACTTTTTCTCCGAGCGCTGATTGTTGTGCAATCTGCGCACGTACGTCTTCGCAATAGGCAATCAGATCGTCATCACCATCCTTGCCGCGAAGCATCGGAAGGATAATCACCTGGCGGGGTGCAATGGTTGGCGGAACCCGCAGGCCGTCGTCGTCGCCGTGCGTCATAATTACCCCGCCGATCATGCGGGTGGAAACACCCCAGCTGGTGGTGTGGCACAGCTCTTCCTTGCCTTCCTGGCTTTGGAATTTGATACCTGCGGCTTGTGAGAAATTGGTACCCAGATAGTGCGAGGTGCCTGCCTGTAGAGCCTTGCCATCCTGCATCATGGCCTCGATCGACCACGTTTCTACCGCACCCGGGAAGCGTTCATTCTCCGGTTTTTCACCAGCAATAACCGGCATGGCCAGATCTTCTTCGGCGCACGCCCGGTACACTTCCAGCATGCGCAGCGTGTGTTCCTTCGCCTCGGTAGCATCGGCGTGCGCTGTATGACCTTCTTGCCAAAGGAATTCGCTGGTGCGCAGGAACATGCGGGTGCGCATTTCCCAACGGACAACATTTGCCCACTGGTTGGTTAGTAGAGGCAGATCGCGCCAACTCTGTATCCAGCGCGCCATGGCATCGCCGATGATCGTTTCTGATGTAGGGCGAACGACGAGTGGTTCTTCGAGTTTGGCAGCAGGGTCAGGCACCAGCTCGCCCTTGCCATTTGCTACAAGGCGGTGATGCGTGACCACTGCCATCTCTTTGGCAAAGCCATCGACATGTTCTGCTTCACGCTCGAAATTGGAAAGCGGAATAAAGATCGGGAAATAGCAATTGTCGTGGCCGGTTTCCTTGATCCGGTCATCCAGCAAACGCTGGATGCGCTCCCAAATGCCATATCCCCATGGTTTAATGACCATACAACCGCGAACGCCGGATTCTTCGGCCAGATCAGCGGCGGAAATGACTTCCTGATACCATTGCGCAAAATCATCGGACCGTTTGACCGACAAAGCGTGACGAATGTTAGACACTGGAATTCCTGAAAGTTTGAATAGGTCGATTGGCGGAAACGCGGCTATTTGCCGAGTTCGTCCAGTTTTTTCTGCATCTCAGCCATTTGCTTCCGCAATGCAGCAATCTCGTCAGCATCATCGGACGCTTCTGGTTTATTGTCTGACTGGCCCTTCGAGCCCGGAAGGATAGCTTCGCCAACGGCGCGCATTACAGCCATGTTGGTTTCATGGATTTTTGCAATCGGGTTGTTGCTGATCCCTTCGCGCAATGCTTCCTGAATTTTGGCCTGGTTGGCACGGAAATTGGTCATCGTTGCTTCGAGATATTGCGGCATCATCGACTGCATGGAATTGCCATACATCGCGATCAGGTCTCGCAGAAAACTGACGGGCAACATTTGCTGGCCACTGGCTTCTTCATCCATGATAATCTGCGTCAAGATCGAGTGCGTGATGTCATCGCCGCTTTTTGCATCGACAACTTCAAATTCGACATTCTCACGCGTCATTTGCGCCAAATCATCCAGCGTGATGTAACTGGACGAACTCGTGTTGTAGAGCCTGCGGTTGGCATATTTTTTGATGGTAACTTTGTCGCCGGGTTTGGCGTCACGCTTGGCCATGATGGCTCCTGACATGTTGCAATATATGCTGCATTAGCACCCGCAGCATGTGCAGTGCAACATGGATCAGCTTGGCTGTTCACCGATAAGACACTTGCAGTGTCTTGCTAGCAATCAGTCACGCCAGTTACGTTGGTATCTCTGGCCAAGGCCGGTGAGAATTTCGTATTGCGACAGGCCCGATTGTCTGGAGAGGGTCGGAAGGTCGAGGGGAAGCTGTACCCAGTCGCCTTCGCTCAAATCAGAGGCGCCGGAAATATCCAGAATCACGAGATCCATCGACACGCGGCCAAGGACGGGTAAGGCGCTGCCGTTCAAGTAGAATATGCCTGCATTTGAATAGCCCCGAAGATAGCCGTCCGCATATCCGATTGCTATGACTGCCGCCCGCAAGGGTCGATCAGTAATTCGTGTAGCGTTATAGCCAATCTTGTCGCCCGCATTCAGGCTGCGAACCTGCAGCACTTGCGCTTCAATGGT
>JAHDDJ010000212.1 GCA_020629385.1 Erythrobacter sp. | reverse complement strand
TATCATACAGCGCTCGGCGAATGGCTGGATGCGGCGGATCCAGAACTTATCGTTGCATTGCATAGCTTTACACCCAAGCTTGAAAGCAAGATCGAGGATCGTCCTTGGGAAGTGGCGCTGCTCTACAATCAGGATGACAGCGCCGCGCGCCACGCAATCCGGCTGTTTGGCGAAGAGGGGTTGAATGTGGGCGATAACGAACCCTATTCCGGCAAACAGCTCAATGCGACGATGGACCGCCATGCCGAGGCGAAGGGGATTCCCTATCTGACTGTCGAGATCCGGCAGGATCTGATCGGCACCAAGGCAGAACAGGCACGCTGGGCTATGATGGTGGCGGATATCGCCAACCGGACGGCGCTGGCGCTGAAGGGCGTCTAGCGTAGCCTAGCGCAACTTAGGCGCGCCAAAGATCAGATAGACTTGTAATTCCCCGCGCAGACCGCGATTGCTGCGGTAACGGAGGAAACCCAAGTGACCCAGAAGTTCGACAAGACAAAATTGCCCAGCCGCCATGTTTCGGTCGGCCCCGAGCGTGCGCCGCACCGTTCCTATTATTACGCGATGGGCATGACGGAGGAGGAGATCAATCGTCCCTTCGTTGCGGTTGCCTCTGCCGGTAATGACAGCGCGCCGTGCAACACCGCGCTGGATGCACAGGCGAATATCTGCCGCGATGGCGTGATTGCCGGTGGCGGAACCCCGCGCCGCTTCAACACAATAACCGTGACTGACGGGATCGCGATGGGCCACCAGGGCATGAAAAGCTCGCTGGTAAGCCGTGAAGTGATTGCGGATTCGGTGGAACTTTCCGTGCGCGGGCATTGTTATGATGCGCTCGTGGGTTTCGCGGGCTGCGACAAGAGCCTGCCCGGCATGATGATGGCGATGGTACGGCTCAATGTACCGTCGATCTTCGTCTATGGCGGCTCGATCCTTCCGGGGCGTTTTCACGATAAGGATGTGACCGTTGTCGATGTGTTCGAGGCTGTCGGGCAACACGCAGCGGGCAATTGCCCACTGAAAGAGCTGACAGCGCTCGAAAAAGTCGCGTGCCCGGGCCACGGCGCATGCGGCGGGCAATTTACGGCTAACACCATGGCCTGCGTCGGTGAGGCGATCGGCCTGTCTTTGCCCAACAGCAATATGGCGCCTGCGCCTTATCGCTCGCGAGAGGAAGTTGCGATTGGGGCGGGCAAGCAGGTGATGTATCTGCTCGAACACAATATCCGGCCACGCGACATCTGTACAAAGGCGGCATTCGAGAATGCAGCGCGGGTTGTCGCGGCAACCGGCGGCTCGACCAATGCCGCTTTGCACTTGCCCGCCATGGCCAGCGAATGCGGCATTGATTTCGACCTGTTCGACGTAGCAGAGATATTCAAATCAACACCTTACATCGCGGACTTGAAACCTGGCGGTCAGTATGTCGCCAAGGATATGCACGATGCCGGCGGCGTCTATATGCTGATGAAAACGCTGCTGGACGGCGGTTTCCTTGATCCCGAACCGATGACCGTGACCGGCAAGACGCTGGGCGAGAATATCGAGGAAATTACCTGGAACCCCGATCAGAAGGTTATCTACGATGTGAAGAGCCCGATCACACCCACCGGCGGTGTGGTCGGCCTGAAGGGCTCGCTCGCGCCCGATGGTGCCATTGTGAAG
The DNA here is from genome assembly GCA_020629385.1 of Erythrobacter sp. GTDB lineage: Bacteria > Pseudomonadota > Alphaproteobacteria > Sphingomonadales > Sphingomonadaceae > Pontixanthobacter. Next base: position 2,298 of record JAHDDJ010000212.1, on the reverse strand, counting down.
GTCGCAGGCATGGCGCGCTTGCAATTTACCGGCCCTGCGCAGGTATTCGATTGCGAGGAAGATGCCTTCGCTGCGGTCGAGAAGCGCGCAATCAACGAAGGCAGCGTCATCATCATCCGCTATGAAGGACCAAAGGGCGGTCCCGGCATGCGCGAAATGCTCTCCACCACCGCTGCTCTTTATGGGCAGGGCATGGGAGAAAAAGTGGCTCTGATCACCGACGGACGTTTCTCCGGCGCGACACGCGGTTTCTGCATCGGCCATGTCGGCCCCGAAGCGGCGGATGGCGGCCCGATTGGTCTGGTCGAGGATGGCGACATCATCGCAATCGATGCTGAGGCAGGGACCATTGACTTGCAAGTCGACGAGGACACGCTGGCGCAAAGGCGTGCCAAATGGGAACCGCGCGAAAATGATTACCAGTCCGGCGCCTTGTGGCGCTATGCCCAGAATGTTGGTCCGGCCAGCAAGGGGGCGCTGACCCATCCCGGCGCGAAATCGGAAAAGCACGTTTATGCGGATATCTAGTTCCTGTCTTCTCGTCGCGGTTGCGCTTGGCGGATGCACGCCTGACGTCAATCAGCCGCAAGCCGAGGAAGGCGCGCAAAAGATTGAATGCGCCTTGGGCGAGGGCAGCCAGTTTGGACCGGATTGTCTGATAGAGCGGACGGTTTCGGATGGTCAGACCATCGTTACCGTGCGTCACCCGGATGGCGGTTTTCGCCGGTTCGAGCAGTTGGATGATGGTCGCGGTCTGGCGGAAGTGGACGGCGCCGATGTGGCAACCCGCTCGCTAGAAGACGATACGCTGCTGATCACCGTGGGTGAGGACCAGTATCGTTTTGCTGCAACGCGCCAGCAAGCGGGTGACGCTGCTGAATAGGCAGATACTCACCGTCGCCCAGATGCAGGCGGCAGAGCAGGCGCTGATCGACGCTGGAACAAGCGTGGATGCGCTAATGCTGACCGCAGGACGCGGTGCTGCCGAATGGATATGGCGGGTCGCTGCGGGACGGTCTGTCACTGTGCTGTGCGGCCCGGGCAATAATGGCGGGGACGGCTATGTCATTGCCGAAACTCTGCGTGCACGCGGTCTGCCGGTGAACGTCGTGGCGCCTATCGCGCCGAAAACCGATGCCGCCAAAAAGGCACGGCGCAACCTCAAAAGCGGTGTCATGACGTCAGGCAAGGACGCCCATGGCGATATTCTGGTCGATTGCCTGTTCGGCTCCGGCCTGTCGCGGCCCTTATCGGCGGAGTTGCTGCTGGTGCTGCGCGATCTTGCTGCGCGGCACTGCTACCGCATCGCAATTGATCTTCCGTCCGGCGTATCAAGCGATAGCGGCGAGCTCCTCAACGATACTTTGCCAGAATATGACCTGACGCTGGCTTTGGGAGCATGGAAATATGCGCATTGGCTGATGCCATGCAGCGCGCGAATGGGTGTGAAAAAGCTGGTGCCAATCGGTGTGGGAGAGGTCGGCGACGCAGCAATGCTTCTCGACAAAGCTGTTGTGACAGCGCCTGCATTCGACGCGCACAAATATCGCCGCGGTCTGTGTGTAGTTGTCGCTGGCTCCATGCCCGGCGCGAGCGTGCTGGCGAGTATGTCGGCGATGCATGCAGGTGCAGGTTATGTGAAACTGCATTCCCGGGTAACGCTCGGCCATGCGCCTACCGACCTGGTTGTCTCAGAAGATGCTCTTGCGGATGATCGCGCCGCTTCGGTACTTGTCGGGCCGGGGCTTGGCCGCGATGACGAGGCACGGGCGTTGCTGAGACAGGCACTCGGCACAGGCAAGCCAACGGTGCTCGATGCAGACGCGCTCCATGTGCTTTCCCCCGGCATGGTGCCTGATGGCATGCCGGTAATAGCGACTCCGCATGAGGGGGAGCTGGAGGCACTATGCAAGTCCTTCGCGGTCATCGCGTCGGGCAAGGTGACAAAGGCCAAAGCGCTGGCGGCAGCGAGCGGAATGGTCGTTGTCGCGAAAGGGCCTGACACCTGCATTGCGGCACCTGATGGGCGGGTATGCTTTGCACCGCCTGCGTCGAGCTGGTTATCCGTCGCTGGCACAGGCGATGTTCTGGCCGGAATAGCGGCCAGCCGACTTGCGACGGGTTCTCCGGCTTTCGAGGCCGCGTGCCAAGCTGTGTGGTTGCATGGTGAAGCCGCACGGCTGGCACAAGGGCCTTTCACCGCATCAGAGCTTGCCGGAAAGGTTGCAGAGGCCTACGCGGCCTGCCTGTGACTGGATCAAACGAAATTACCCGCATCGCCGCCAAAGGTGACGGTGC
>JAHDDJ010000211.1 GCA_020629385.1 Erythrobacter sp. | reverse complement strand
CCATTGGAGACGAGGGTGTCCTCGCGCTGGTGTGCGATTCCACCAATGTGTTCAACCCGAACCCCAGCGGTTCTGAAGGCGCGGTCTACCAAGGGCTATTGAAGGAAGTCGCCAAACATTCGGGCAAACGCATTCTTGTGACAACCTTTGCAAGCAATGTTGCGCGCCTGCATACGCTAGGTGAAATTGCGAAAGAGACGGGTCGGCAGATTTGCGTTGCCGGACGTTCTCTGGACCGCATCCTCGAAGTTTCGCAAGAACATGGGTACTTGCTTGATTTTCCCGATCCGGTCGATTTCGACACTGCGATGCGTCTGCCGCGCGGCGAAGTGATGATCGTTGCGACTGGCGGTCAGGGAGAGCCGCGTGCTGCTCTTTCTCGCATAGCTGAACAGAACCATCCGCTTGATCTGTCACGCGGGGATGTAGTTCTGTTTTCCAGTCGGCAAATCCCCGGCAACGAGATTTCAATCGGGAAAATCCAGAACAAGCTTGCCGAGCGCGGGATTGTGATGGTCACTGATCGTCAGAGCTACATCCATGTATCCGGCCATCCCGGGCGACCGGAGCTTGAGGCAATGTATCAATGGCTGCGCCCCGAAATACTGGTGCCTGTGCATGGCGAAATTCGCCATATGCAGGAACAAGTGCGGGTAGGGCAGGCCGCCGGCATTCCCGACAATATTTTTCAGCAGAATGGCGATATTGTACGCCTTGCGCCCGGAAAACCCGGTCGGCTCGCGCAAGTACGGGCGGGGCGCTTGGTGCTCGACGGTGACCTTATCGTACCGGCTGATGGCGAGTCCATCGTGATGCGCCGCCGCATTGCCTATAACGGGGCGATTATGGTCGCATTGGCACCCGATGGCCGCGCACTGATCGATGCGATCGGATTGCCACTGGACGAAGACTATCCCGATTTCGTCCAAGAGGCACAATCGGATATTTCCGATGCGCTTAAGAAGCTCAAAGGTCAGGCGCGTAAGGAGCCATCGGCCATGATCGAAGCAGCCCGGCTTGCAACCAGACGTGCTGCGCAGCGTTGGAGCGGTAAGAAGCCGCAAGTACGCGTGCTGTTGTCAGGCTGGAAGTAAACCCATGCAGATCACGTCCATTATCGCCATTTACGCGCTTGTCTGGGTCATGACCGCGTTTGTCATGCTGCCTTTCGGTATCAAGACACATGACGAGGCCGGAATACCCAAAGTACCTGGCCAAGCCGATAGCGCACCGGCCAACTTTCAGCCCAAACGGCTTGTGATACGCGCAACGATTGTAGCGGCTATTCTCACCGCAATTTGGGTGCTCAACTATATTTATGGCTGGGTGGGTTATGACGCGATCAATGTGTTTGAACGCGTAGTTTCTGAACCAACCTAGTCCCGCAGCCGTTCGATTGACTGGGCAAGAGCGACATAGAGTTTGCCCATATCCGAACTAAGGATTGTAACGCCCAGCGCATTGCCGTCACGGGTAGACAGCATGCTGCGCAGCATTGCCTCAAAATCATGGATATAGCGGCTGACATTTTCGCGGAACTCGTGGTCGGCATCGTAGATTTCCGCGATATCGCGCGCCTCGGTATTGTCGAGCAAACGCACAGCCCGCCGCGTGAAGATACCCCGATCACCCTTCAGGTAAGAGGCCCATGCGGTGTCCGTTACGTCGGTCGATATTGCCTTGGCGATATCGATTGCGTTTGAGTTGAGGCTTTCTGTGAGCAAGGCCATCCGGCGCGCGAAGTCATTATTGACCTGTTCTTCGGCCTGTTCACGAGCACGCGACACTCGCGTTTCGAGATTGCCTGCGAGTTCATTCACCTTCGCGAGCTGATCACGCAGTTGAACTGTTGTTTCCCGCCCCTTATCGCTTGCATCAGCAACGGCAGCTTCCAGTTTTTCGATCGATCCACGCGTTGCCGATTCCAGTGTACGGTCAAGCGCCGCACCGGTTTCTTGTGCGATGTTGGTTGCGAGTTTTGAAACGCTTCCTGCCAGTTCCGTCTCTATTGCAGCGGGGGCTGCTTTTGCAGCATCTTCCAAGGCTGCAATTGCGGTGCGTAATTGATTCTGTGCTTTCTCGGACAGTAATTCGCTTTCAGAATTCACAGATGCCAGATCGGATTTGATCGTTGCAATCCGCTCCAGTGCGACATCATGCGATTGTTCCAGTCGTGAACCGAGATCATCCAACTCGGTAAGCGTTTCACGTTCAGTTTCTTGCGCCTTGATAACATACGAGGACAGGGTATCCGCCTTGCTGACTGCCTGGCCTACTATGCTGTCCAATGCCTCTGTCTCGGCCTTAACTTCCAAAAGGCGTGCCTCAGCCGAGCCCAGAGCTTCGGGCAGATCGATCTGACTGTGCTGCGCACTGGCCTGAATTAGCTCGAGCAATCGGACACAGGCTTCTGTCAGTTCCTCGACAACAGAATTGGTCCCTTCCAGACTAGCCTGGGTAGAGCCAAGAGTAGAGGCAATCTGTTCGGCCCGTTCGGCGGTGTTGCTCTGGGTTGAATCGGCTGCTGCGGATACATCCTCCAGCACAGACTTTAGCGAACCGATACGTTCGGCAATGGCTTCGCTTCGTTCGGCGAGTGTATCAGCTTCCGCCAATTGCGCTTCACGACGCTGTGCCATTTCCGTGTCCAGCATGGCAAACCGCTGCTCCAGTTTTGACAGCGCCTCTGCTTCATTCTCGGCAAATATTGCACGTCTCGACTCAACCTGTTCGGTGAAATCGGCGTCGCGCCTGGCGATATTTGCATCGACAGTTTCCGCTTCCTGACGCAAAGCTTCGAGCTTGCGATTGGCCGAGGCGAGGGCCTGTTCATCCACTTTCTGGATATCTTCAATTGCGCTAGTCAGCTGAGCTTTCAGCTCTGCAATCCTCTCGTTCCAGAGAATAAGCGCTGCATCTTCGCCATCCTGTACAGCCGTGGAAATGACGCCTGCTTCCTGATGAAGCGCGGTGAGCCGTGCGCGCAGCGACTTGAGCGCTTCTTCCTCTTGGCTTTCCAAAGTTTGGCGTGTCTGCGCGAATTCATCTTCCAACGCCTCAGCACGGCGCCGCATGGCGGCAAGTGCCTCCACTTCGCGTCCATCAAGATCTGCGCGGAACGCTTCGCTCTTTTCGGTAAGAGCCCCGAAGCGGGAGTCAGTCAATTCTTCCAGTTCCGATGTGCGCGCTTCGAACGATGTCAATGCTACGTCGATCTTCGCCTGGATGGAATCGACTTGGTTCTCGCTGGCTTTGCCGAACTGGTTGAGGCGTTCAAATCCGGCAATCAGCTCGGCGATCTGGGTGTGTGCCGTCATCCCGGCGGTACCGATCTGGTTGGACACATCCTTGGCGGAATTCGCAATGACCGGAAGATCATCGCGCAATTTGCCCATATTCTCCAGCGCAGTTGTGCTTACGCTGGCGATGGCGTCGATCTGATCCCCATTGCTTTGGACAAGCGCCTGAAGATTGTGGGCATGATCGGTGAGACGCTCTGTCGCAATACGCCCCAGTGAGTCCAGTTCCCGTGATTGCGAACCGAGAAATTCCCGTGCCAAGCTGAGCTCGCGATTGACCGTTATTAGTCGCTCTTCGAGGGTGGAGGCTTCGGTAGATAGCGTTTGCGCAATGACACCAAATCGTTCAGCCTCGCGGCTGCTATTGCGCATGATCAACAACCAAGCGGAAGTGATCAGCAAAACCGGAACGGCCCAGGCAGTAATCCATGCAGTCCATTGCTGTATTGTGCCGCCAGCCAGCATATCCTGATGGTGCGCCCAGCCATAAAAACCCGTCCATCCCAATATTGCGAACGTGGCGAGTGTGGGCCAGATCAGACGCGTCCAGCTGCGCGCAGGATCTTCATCTTCCCAGTATTCATCATACGCATCCTCGTCGACATATGCTTCTGCACTGTCATCGGATACGGTTTCGTCAGGCGCAGTTTGCGCGTCTTCTGGGCCAATGGCCCGGATGTTTGGTCCCCCGGTCATGGCCGGAATCTAGCAGTTTTTGCCTGTTGATAAACCC
>JAHDDJ010000210.1 GCA_020629385.1 Erythrobacter sp. | reverse complement strand
TTGATGGAAGGCGCAGAGGCTTGCCGTGCGCAAGCCAGCGGCATGGCGGCGATGACCGCGGCCCTGCTGTGCCAATTGTCTGCCGGGGACCATTGCGTTGCTGCGCGTGCGGCGTTTGGATCATGCCGCTGGCTCGTCGACAACCTTCTGCCGCGTTTCGGGATCGAAACCACTGTGATCGACAGTGCGGACAATGCCGCTTGGGAAGAGGCCATTCGTCCCAACACCAAGGTTTTCTTCTTCGAAAGCCCCGCCAATCCCACGCTGGACATTGTCGATCTGGACTATGTGTGCAGCCTTGCGACGGCACATGGGATCACGACCGTTGTCGACAATGCATTTTGCTCTCCAGCCTTGCAGCGCCCGATGGAATTCGGGGCTGATGTGGTCGCATATTCCGCCACCAAGCTGATGGACGGGCAGGGACGTGTGTTGGCAGGCGCGGTCTGCGGGACCGAGGAGTTCATCAACGAGACCTTGCTGCCGTTTCAGCGCAACACCGGCCCCAACTGCGCGCCGTTCAATGCGTGGGTTGTGCTCAAAGGTCTCGAAACGCTCAATCTGCGGGCGCACAAGCAAAGCGACAATGCGCTGAAGCTGGGCCAGTTTATGGAAGAGCGGATCACTGCTGCGGGCGGCACGATGCTGCATCCCGGATTGTCCAGCCATCCGCGCTATGATCTGGCGCAAAAGCAGATGGATGCCTGCGGCCCGATTTTCAGCTTCGTGGTCGAGGGACGCAAACAGGCCCACACCATTCTCGATGCGCTGCAACTGATCGATATCAGCAACAATATCGGCGATGCCCGCAGCCTGATGTGCCATCCGGCGAGCACCACCCATGCCGGTATGAGCGAAGACGACCGCGCCGAAATGGGCGTGCATGAAGGCATGCTGCGGATCAATGTCGGACTGGAAGACGTGCAGGATCTGATCGAGGATATGGATCAGGCGCTGAAAGTTGCGGGGATTTAGGGAGAGACCATGACCAAAACCGTTGAACTGATTTTCGATTTCGTCAGCCCGAATGCCTATTTCGCCTATTATCCGCTCAAGGATATTGCCGCGAAATATGGTGCAACGATTGAAGTGACGCCCGTATTCCTCGCCGGGATGCACAAGCTGACGGGCAATGCGCCGCCATTCATTCGCGATGGCGAAATCAAGGGCAAGAATGAATATGCCATGCTGGAAATGAACCGTTTCATCGCCAAGCACGGTATGACCGAGTGGGCGATGAACCCGAAATTCCCGTTCAATTCTGTCACTCTGCAACGCCTTCTTTGTGCGGTCGGCAATGATGAACGCTTGAAACTGCTCGACGTATTGCTGCCCGCAGTCTGGCACGACGGGATCGACCCGACCGATCCGGAAGCGATTGGCCCCGTATTGATGAATGCCGGTTATGACGCTGCCGAACTGCTGATGAAAACGCAGGACCCTGCGGTCAAGCAGGCGTTGATGGACAATACCGACAAAGCGGTCGAACGCGGCGCATTCGGCATTCCGACGTTCTTTGTCGGCTCGGAAATGTTCTTCGGCAAGGAACGCCTCGGCCAGATCGAAGAAGAGCTGGCGTAATATAAGCAATTATAGTGATGAATTGTTTATGAGGTTGCTTAAGTAAATTCAAAAAACAACGTACAAATACGACAAAATTTCCAGATTGTTTGACATTGATATCGCGCCTTCGCACCCTGGCATTGCAGACGGGGAGGTGGGATATGGTACGGCATATAGGCAAGATGGTTTTGGGTGCTTCGTTACTTGCGCTGGCGGGCGCATGTACATTCGGAAGCAAAAATTCTGGCAAAGTTTGGCAGCAAGGCTGGACACTAAAGGAAACAAAGGCCTGGTCCTATGCCAGCCAAGGGTCGCGCCTGATGCCGGCAAGCTGGTTCGAAGCGCTGGAACAGCCCGAAGGTGGGGCTTTGTTCAGCGACCTCGATTATCTGACATCTTTCGGGTATCTGGCGCCGCCTGCCGATTGGGACATGACGCGTCCGATCGGCTTCGTAGCCGACGCCCAGAATGACAGTAAGCTGCCCAATACAAAGCTACGTTGGTTTAAAGGGCAGAGTGCCAAGGAAGAATGGATCGGTTTCAACTGTTCCGCGTGTCACACAGCGCAGATCGATATTCCGCAAAATGATGGGAGTGTTGCCACGAGGATCGTTCAGGGCGCTCCGGGAATGGGCGATTTTCAGTCATTTATCGGTGCGCTGAATACCTCGTTGCAACGAACGCTGGATGACGATGCGCGCTTTAATCGCTTTGCTGCGCGCGTTCTTGAAGGCAGCAAGGATACCACTGACAACCGGACCATGCTGCGCGGTGCATTGGGCGAGTTGGTCAATTTCCAGAACCGGGTGGCGCATCCCAACCGTACAGACAGCGAATATGGTTTCGCGCGTGTCGATGCGGTTGGATATATTCTCAACAAGACACTTGTTCTGGCCAATCCTGACCGGGAAGAGCTGCAAGGTAACCCGTCTGACGCTCCGGTCAGCTATCCGTTCCTGTGGAACATCTTCCGGGAAAATCACCTGCAATATAACGGCATGGTCGCGAAACAGATGATCGACGTCAAAGGTCTCGAGCGGATTGATGTCGGTGGAATGGGGCGCAATGCGGGGGAGGTTATCGGTGTCTTCGGCGATGTCGATCCGAAGGCGCACGGTTTTGTCCAGCGCGAAGGCGATAAGCTGGGCGTGCCCATCTATCGTTCAAGCATCAGAGTGAAAAATCTGAATCTTCTGGAAGAAACTTTGGCGCGCCTCACACCGCCTATGTGGACCGAAATGGTCGGTCCGCTCGATGGGTCGAAAGTGGCAGCCGGGAAAGTGATTTACGACCAGCAATGCGCGTCGTGTCATATTCCTGAAGAGCAGTGGGCCAGTGCCGATTGGCCCAAAGGGAAAGGCACAGATGTGATGATCCCTCTTAAAACTCTGCAAAAAACCGGCGATCTCACAGACACGCAAATGGCATGCAATGCGTTCAACGCAACCGGCCCGACCGGCCAGATGGCGGATGTCAAAGGCATTGCGGGCGAAGAGGACAAGGTCGCGAATATGCTGACCGTCATGGTCAAGGGCACGCTGGTCGACAAGCTCGGCGATTTGCTGGCTGCAGGTTTCGAGAATGTCTATTTCCCGGGGCGTTTGCCGGTGGTCGATGGTAATAGACCGGCAGCCGGCATGGTGCTGGCCGAGGTGTCGCCTTCGGCCTTGCCGGAACCACCGGTTGATCAGGCCTGCATCGATGCCAAGATCAATGGCAAATATGCTAACCACTACAAAGCGCGTCCGCTTGATGGTATTTGGGCCACGGCCCCGTATTTGCATAACGGTTCGGTTCCAACCCTGTACCATCTATTGCTCGCGCCCAAAGATCGCCCAACCAGCTTTTATGTGGGCGACACCATGCTTGATACTGCGAATGTGGGCCTTGTCTGGAGGGATGATCCGGACGGAACCGCATTCAAGTTCGAAGTCCGCGATTCCAATGGCATGGTCGTGACCGGCAATGGCAATCAGGGGCACGATTATGGTGTGTCAAAACTGACCGAAGAACAGCGTCAGGCGCTGCTGGAATATCTGAAGTCATTGTGATCGGCACTTAGCCTTCGAGCGGCAATCCTGCATTTGCCAGTGCTGTGGCAAATGCCGCCGCCACTGTGAATGCGCGGTTGGTCGATCCTTGCGCGGTAAGGCGGTCGAGATTGCCTGTGGCACGTTCCGGCCTTTCCTGCGCAAGCGCCAAGGTTTCAAGCATCAGCGCCTCGTCCTGCGTCATGCGCGGCGCGCAGCAGCTGGCGATATGTATGCTGCGCCGCGACCCTTGCGCGACTTCAGCGACATAGCAGCGCAGGAGGGTTAGTGGCTGACGGAAGGCCAGACCGAAATGCTTCATCGCCAGCATGGCAGCATGCGCATCGCGAAGGCCATGCGCGCCCATACGCCGTAGCATGACCAGCACAGCGCGGTCGGTGCAGGCATCGGGCATTGGCAAAAGCAGGGGTTTCTTGGTCTT
>JAHDDJ010000209.1 GCA_020629385.1 Erythrobacter sp. | reverse complement strand
GCCAGATAATTGTCGAGCTCATATTTGAGGAACCGGCGCATCTGGTCCTCACCATACATCTCTTTCATCACCATCATCGCGGAGTATTGCGCCATGGTTTCGACCAGAATTGTGCCGCCCTGCTGGTTAGCACTGATCAGTTGGTGCGCCCAATATTGGTGAGCCACTTCATGCGCGACGACATAGGTAACAGCATCAATGTCCCCTTCATCGGCGTAATCCGCCACAAAGCCGATGCTTTCCGAATAGGGCATGGTCCCGGCAAAGGCTTGCGCGAAACTGGCATAGCCGGGAAATTCGATAATGCGCGCATGCGGGAACTGGTAAGGTCCAAAATTCGCACGGTAATAGTCGAGAGATGATCCCAGAGCGTCGAGCATACGCTCGACATTGGTGTCATGCGTTGTGTGGTAATAGACCTGCAATTCCACCCCGTCGGCATCGCGCTTGGCGATCTGGTAATCCGCCGACTGGATCGAGAAGAAAGACAGGATCGGGTTCTCTGAAACAAACCGCGCAGTCCGGCGGCCCATTTCGACGGCGTCAGACACACGTACACCCGGCGCAATCGGCGTCTGCCCGGCATCGGTTGTAATCGTGATGTCGGCTGTCACCCAATCCGCGCCGACGTAATTCTGCTGGCGCGATACCTCATCGCCCAAAGGCGCGGGCCGTAACTCGGCCGGCAGATCGTATTTACGACGCGTCGCGCGGTCTTGCAGCAAGCCCGAACGATTCATGCCAATCTGCGGTGCGAATTCGGAATTGTTCAGGAACGTCCCGTTGCGGACCAGCCGCGTATCATTGCCGCTGGCCCGCAAGCCGCGCTGCCAGCGCTGTGTCTTGAAAGTCAGCTCGCCCGTATCGCCAGGTGCAAGCGGGTTGTCGAAGCGGTAAATACGATATTTGAATTCCTCGTCCTCGCTTTCCAGAGTCGCATTGGCGAGCGTGATATCGAGAATTTCTGCATTCGGATCAGGCAAGCGGACATGCAGAGTTTCAATCGTTTCATCTGTATCGTTCAGGATGGCATAGCGCCCCGTTGCTTCCATCCGCGTTTCGTCGGGATAGAGATCGACCATGAGCGAAATGTCGGTCACGGCAGGTTGCACGACGCTTTCATATTGGAGGAACTTCTTCTCATACTCTGCCAGCTGCGCTTCGGTTTCGTCGCTAGTACGATATTGTTCGACCCGGTTCATCTGATTGAACAGGAATGATCCGGTTCCCACCGCGGTCAGCAATCCGACGGCTAAAACCGCACCGGCTGGTGATTTCAATCGGGCCGGCATCCGTTTCAGCCGAGGCATCAGCGCTGTCTCGGTACCGCGCCGCCACAGCAAATGCGCCAGCACGGCCAGAATTAATGCGAAGGCACCCCAATAGAGCCTTAGCCACCAGCCAAGCGCATTGCCGACATCATTGCCATTGAGATCGGAAATCGGATTCCCGCCTGTCGATCCATACAGGTAAAGCGGGTGTTCGAAGCCAATATTGCTGAGCACTGTGGTCGCCACGATGTAGAGGACCATAATCCCCCAGCCGACATATTTGTTCGGGCTGAGTGCCTGCACAAAGACCGCCAGAATAGCGAGAATTAGCATGTCGATTGTGAGCGGCAACATATACCAGCTGAAGTATTTTGCGGCCTCAGGGGTGACGCCGCGCGCTGACTGGATCAGCATCGCCGAAATGATGCTGACAGCCAAGGCGGCGAACAGCACGATCGCCACCGCAATCGTCTTCGGCACCATGTAGCTCCAGCCCGGGACCGAGGTAGAGTCGATGATCTCGTGCATCTTGCGATCACGGTCGCGCCAGACAAGCTCACCAGCATAGTATATGGCGATGATAACCGGGATCAGCGTGAAGCCGCCCTCCAGTATCGGAATCACGGCAAAGGTGAGGGGCCGGGCAGGTGTTCCATAGAGCTGATTACCCAAAAACAGCGCGCCGCTGGTGTTGAACAAGCCTACCAACAGCAGCACGAAGAAAGCAGGGTGTTTGACCACTTGTCCGACTTCAAATCGGGTGCGCGTAATGAGACGCGCCCAGCCGCTATTTTCGGGTTGAGGTTCGGGCAGAACCTCCACCGTTTGCGGTGCCACATTGGAGAGTTTGGCGGCCTTCTTGGCTTCCTTGCGCAATTTGCGCTTTGAAGCGCCCTTTTCGGAAAAGCTGAACCGCCAATAGGCCGCGGCGAGCATGACCAGCGCGACGCCGGTCCAGATTATCCGGTTGGCAAGCAATCCGCCTTCAAGCGCGGGAACGAGTGTGTTCGCCTCTGCTGCGGTCCAGTAACGGGTGGCATTGGCCAACGCGCCCAGACCGAATGGCTCGAAAAGCGCCGCCATATCTTGCAGATCCGGGCGATTTTGAACCGCCGCGATGAGCACCGTCCACAACACCAGAAAAACCACCACCGCGATATAGGTGTACATCATTGAGCGGGTCAGGGTGGCCACTGCAAAGAACAGCGCCGACACCAGAAACATGCCGGGCAACGCAAACAGGAAATAGGCGCTGGCATAGTATGACAGTTGATTGGGCCCGAGCGTTTCAGGATCAACCCATGGCATGAGAGATCCCAGCCAGATGGCCAGCGGAACGCTGGCAAAGGCGCAAGCAGCAGCCAGAAACGCACCCGTAAATCGCCCGATCAGATAATCGAATTTGCGCACCTGTGTGGAGCGCACCATGGGGCCGAAACCGCTATCGTCATCACGCACTATCACATTGGCAACGAACGCCGTTGACACGAACATGAAGAACAGCGTCAGTACCAGATGTGTCTGGATGATCGCCAGCGGAGCATTGGCATTGATGTTGCCGCCCCCGCCAATCTGGATGTCATCGCTGGTCGCAGCGCCGAAAGTCAGAAGGAAGAATATGATCGCGGCAACCCAGAAGACCGGATTGCGGAATTGATAGCGCAGCTCAAAAAGGGCGATTTTGCCAAACATGTCGTCGCTCCCTTTAGGCTGCTTCGGCGGCGGGAGCAGAACGGCGGGTCTTGGCGAGTGTCGAGAAGTAGACATCCTCCAACCCCCCATCAACGGCCGTAAACTCGTCGGCAGGGTCCTTGTCTGACTGTATGTGTACAATGGTGTTGCCAGCAAAGAGCCGCGTCGAGATCACTTCATATTTGTCGCGGTAAGCCTCAAGTTCGCCGCGCGCGATGGTCTTGGCCCAAATCGAACCGCGAGATTGCTCGATCAGTTCCATCGGAGCGCCTTCAAGCTTGATCGAACCTTCGACAATCACCGCCATACGTGGGCACAGATCCGCAACATCTTCCACGATATGCGTCGACAGGATCACAACGACATTCTCGCCGATTTCTGCAAGCAGATTGAGGAAGCGATTACGCTCTTCCGGGTCCAGACCGGCGGTCGGTTCGTCGACAATGATAAGGTCGGGGTTGCCGATCAGAGCCTGCGCAATTCCGAACCGTTGGCGCATCCCGCCGGAGAAGCCCGCAATGGCTTTCTTGCGGACGTCCCACAAATTCACCTGCTCAAGCAGGGTCTCGACGGTTTCCTTACGCTCTTTGCCGTTGGCAACACCTTTCAGCACCGCCATATGGTCGAGCATGTCATAGGCCGAAACACGGGGGTACACCCCGAAATCCTGCGGCAAATAGCCGAGCCTCCTGCGCAATTCATCCGGATGTTCGACAATATCCTGACCATCAAAAGTGATTTTGCCTTCGGACGGCGTCTGCAAAGTCGCAACAGTCCGCATCAGTGTCGATTTGCCAGCGCCATTTGGGCCGAGCAGGCCGAACATTCCCTTGGGAATACTCAGCGTGACATTGTTAAGCGCCCGCGTACCGTTTGAGTAAGTGTGGCTGACATCGACCAATTCGAGCATAAATCCCTCCCCTGATGCTGACAACTTAACAAGGTGTAGTGGTCTAGTGAAGCACCTCTCGTCGAGTCAGGTATGCCGTTAAGCGGTCCAAATTTGCCAGGCGGCTCAACGATTGTCGTTTATTCCGGCAGCCATTCTGTCTCGCTTAGGTCTTTGGCATCGAACCTGAGAG
>JAHDDJ010000208.1:2169-4046 GCA_020629385.1 Erythrobacter sp. | reverse complement strand
CGTTCCGTTGGCGGCAAAACGTGCTGCATCTACATAGGGCAAGTCGTTGACGCTCAAATCGCGTTCGGTCACGCTCGCGCCTGAAGCGTCAACGAGGCTTCTTACGAGATTAGTGCTGAGCGTGCGCGAGACCGATTCGGTGCCGCGAATGCTGGCGGAGATATGAAGAATATTGCTCATGATAGGTGCTCCTGATCGGGTTGTTTACGCCGCGTCGACAAGGACGAGTTCGGCGTCTTCCAAAGCGGTGATGGTGATGCTGTCCTTTTGCGTGATGGCGACGCCGTCCCTTGCTTCGGCTTCGACATCGTCAATGCGGATGCTGCCGGTTGCCGGAACCAGATAAAGGTGCCGCTCTGCGGACGTGTCGTAGGTCACGCTTTCTCCAGCCTTGACGGTTGCACCCAGCACGCGGGCATTGGCGCGGATGGGGAGTGCATCATCGCCCGCCATGCCGGAGGCCAAGGCAACAAACTGGCCGCTGCGGTCTGACTTGGGAAACTTGGCCGCACCCCAGTGAGGTTCGCCGCCACGCTCGTCCGGAATGATCCAGATCTGGAACAAGGTCGTATCCTCGCTCTCGCGGTTATATTCCGAATGGCGAATACCGGTGCCGGCGCTCATCACCTGGACATCGCCTGCTTCGGTGCGACCTTCATTGCCCATACTGTCGGTATGGGTGATCGCGCCCTCGCGGACATAAGTGATGATTTCCATGTCGTTATGCGGGTGGGTGGGGAAGCCGGTTCCGGCTTCGATCGTGTCGTCATTCCACACGCGCAATGCGCCCCAATTGACCCGATCCGGATCGTGATAGCTGGCAAAGGAAAAGTGATGATGCGCATCAAGCCAGCCGTGATTGGCCGAGCCCAGCGTTGCGAATTTGCGAAGTTCAATCATGGGAAATCTCCCTTTTGTGTTTGCGTTGAGCGAGAGATAGCGATTGCGGTTAGGTTGGATAAGTGAGATAAAAACATCAATAATGTTTGAATAATTAGAACATATGGAGCGATCATGCGCATCGGCGAACCAACACTGGATCAACTTCACATCTTCATCGCGGTGGTGGAGGAAGGCAGCTTTGGTGGCGCAGCACGCCGCATGGGGAGGGCGATCTCCGCGATCAGTTACGGCGTTGCGCAAATGGAAGCGCAGTTGGGTGTAACGCTGTTCGACCGCGAAGGATCGCGCAAACCGGTATTGACCGAGGCTGGCAAAGGGCTGCTTGCCGAAGCGCGGGGTGTGATTGACACGGTCAACGGGCTACTCGCCAAGACGCGCAGTTTGCACGCAGGGCTGGAAAGCGATGTCTCGCTTGTGGTCGATGTAATGTTCCCGGGCGAGGCAACCGCTCATGTGCTGCGCGAATTCCGCGCCATGTTCCCCACGGTTACGCTGCGCTTGCATGTGGAGGCGATGGGCGCGGTTGGAGCATGCCTGCTGGACCGGGAAGCGGTGTTGGCGATTGGCGGGCCGGTCATGGGCGATCATCCGGAATTTGAACGCCAAGCCATCGGTTCGGTCGAGCTCGTGCCTGTCGCTGCGCCCGATCACCCGCTCGCCGCGCCCGATATCGCACCAGGCGAAAGCCGCAAGCATTTACAACTGGTCCTCACCGATCGGTCAAAATTGACAGAGGGGCGCGAGTTTTCCGTGCTCAGCCCGCAAAGCTGGCGCTTGGCGGATCTCGGCGCGAAACATTCTCTGCTGAAGGAGGGGATAGGTTGGGGCAATATGCCGCGCCACATGGTCGCCGGTGATCTGGCGAGCGGCGCTTTAGTGGAGCTGGACTTGCCGGAAAAGCCCGGCGATGAGTATCGGCTCAGCGCCCTATGGCGTCGCGACACGCGTCCGGGTCCGGCGACCAGTTGGTTGAT
>JAHDDJ010000208.1:0-2069 GCA_020629385.1 Erythrobacter sp. | reverse complement strand
GGCGGGGTGATGACGCTGCCGTCTTCCATGACGAAGAACAGGTTCATGCCGCCCAGCTCCTCGATCCATTTGCGCTCGACCGCATCGAGGAACACAACCTGATCGCACCCTTGCGCTATGGCTTCGGCCTGAGGGACGAGGCTGGCAGCATAATTGCCGCCGGTTTTGGCTGCGCCTGTGCCGCCGGGGGCGGCGCGGACATAGTCTTCGCTCACCCAGATTTTCACCGCCGGAACGCCCGATTTGAAGTAATTGCCTGCGGGTGAGGCAATTACCATAAACTTGTATTCCTTCGCCGGGCGCACGCCGAGGAAAGCTTCGGAAGCGAACATGAAGGGGCGCAGATAGAGCGAACCGCCCTCAACGGTGGGGAACCAATCCTTGTCTGCGGCCACCAACTGCCGAATGCTTTCAAGGAACAGCTCTTCAGGCACTTCCGGCATTGCCATGCGTACAGCGCTTTGGTTGAACCGGCGCGCATTTTCTTCAGGGCGGAACAGCGCGATGCTGTCATCCGCCTGCTTGTAGGCTTTCATCCCTTCGAAAATTTCCTGCGCGTAATGCAGGACGGACGCGGCCGGATCGAGCGCAATCGGCTCTCTCGGGCCGATGCTCGCATCGAACCACCCTTTTCCTTCGGTATAATCGACCACGACCATGTGATCGGAAAACAGCGTCCCGAAACCGGGATCGACCAGAGCCGCGTCGCGGTCTGAAGCGGGAGTAGGTGCGGGGTGGGGGATTGATCGGAATTCCATGCGCTGCCGGATAATGCGGGTTCCCGTTTTCCGCAAGCGTATCTGCCGCATTGAGGCACCCATCAAAATGAATAGGGCGGCTTCGCATTGCGAGCCGCCCTAACATGGTCAACGGCCAGAAGTGCCGTCCACGGAAACTCTATTCAGGCGTTAGCCCAGAGTGCTTCCCGTGTGGAACTTAACCGACCCCTTATTTGAACCATGAGACATCGGATCACCTCCTTTCGCGCTATTAAGCCAAGCCCCTGCCGATCACCGGGGGAGCCAAGACCTGCGTGTACCGCTGGCCTTGGTTGCAATGTGAGTCGTTTTGCGGGGCAAGACAAGGCTTGAATTATTCTTTTTCCCCGTCAGAATTGCGCGCTCCGCCAATCCGCGTCAGCGGCAATCCTCGACAACCCGCGTAATCTCCGCCCATGCAGGTAGATAAAGTGTTTCCATGCCGCCCGTTTCAACCGCGAAACGTCCCCGGCTGAGCGCGATGGCGTCCAGCAAGCGGTCATTGGCGGAAAGTGTCGCGATCAGCATAGGGCGGCCGCTTGCATCGGAAGTTGCGGTGAGGAGCCGGTCGGCGGTCTCTGTCCGGATGCGCATGGGCACTTGTCCGTCGAGGCTGCTGCCACGCACCAGACGGACTGTGCGCGCTGATTTCTGGCATTCGATACCGAACATGGCGGGTGTATTGCCAAGGCTGAATGTCGCGAAGCTGAGTCCGGTCCCGTCGCGGTAATTCCAGTCGCCGGGCGTTTGCGGCGCATCGGCCCAATTTTCGAATACCGGCGCTGCAATGACCGGTGGCGGTAGGGGCGTTGGCGTGGGGGCCACAACTACAGGCGGCGGTGTAGGCTGCGGTTCAGGCGCAGGCGCGCAACAGGCAATGACGAGGACGGGCAGAACAGCAAGAGCGCGCAGTTTTTTCACAATATCTCCGGCGGGTTAGGCGCTTGAGGCCAGTAGAAGGTTTCTTCAGGCAACAATGACGGCTAACGCTCGCCGCGTCCATGGGAAAGAAACGTCGCCTCGATCAAATGCTGGTGGAACGCGGGCTGGTGGAAAGCCGCACGCGCGCGCAGGCACTGGTCATGGCCGGGCTGGTATTCTCCGGCGAGACCAAGATGTCGAAATCCGGCCAGCAACTCCCCGAAGATGCTCCGCTGGAAGTTCGCGGGCGCGATCACCCCTGGGTCAGCCGGGGCGGAATCAAGCTCGCCCATGCGCTTGAAGAATACGGTCTCGATCCGTCAGGTGTCACCGCGATGGATGTCGGCAGTTCGACCGGTGGCTTTACCGATGTTCTGCTGCAAGGCGGGG
>JAHDDJ010000207.1 GCA_020629385.1 Erythrobacter sp. | reverse complement strand
TTGCCGCGAAATGCGATCAGGCCAGCTTCGACAATCGCATCGACATAGGCTTCGCCCCACTGGTTGCGCGGAAAGACGATGCTTTCCATCGTGCATCCCGCCGATTTGGCAATGGCGATGTTGGCCGCAAGATCGGCCTTGAATTCTTCGACCGTCTGGCCGGGCTCAAGGCAGAAATAATGCGAGAATGTGTGGCAAGACAGCTCGTGTGAACCTGCGTCAATGATCTGGTCCACCATCGAACGCCCGAAGAAATAGGGGTTCTGGTCTTCGCTCTGGCCCTTCAACTCGTCAATCGCTGCATAGGGGCTGAGTTCGCACCGGTCATAGCCCGGCTTCAGCGCGGGCGCATAGTCCATCATTTCGGTGTGATTACGAGCAAAGAGCAGACCCACCGTAGCCCAGGTGGCGCTGATCCCGGCTTCGCCAAATACTTTAAGCAGACGCGGAATGGCTTGCCGCACGCCCAGCACCTCGGTGCCATAATCGGCGATAGTGCGGTGGTCGCGGACACCCCACATTAGCTCGAAGTCGAGCGAGATGATGAATTTCGAAGTCATTGGCGTTTCGGTTCGTCGCTTTGCGCCGTAAAACGTGATGCGGCCTTCTGCAACAGGAACCACACTTCGGCAGCAGCAGGCTTCCAGTCATCCGCAGCGAAGACAGCCCGTGTTGTGCGCTTCTTCGGACCAACGACCTCGATATCGGGTGGGGGCAAAATGAAGTGCCGGTTGCGCCAGTAGAACAGCGTCGAGATCATATCCTTGATGGCATAGTGCCAGCGTACGCCGTGCTTTTGACCGTTGTCCGGGAGCGGAGGCAACCCGGCAAGGTCGCGATAGGCTTCGAGTACAACAGGGCGCCGGGACGCTTCGGAAATCGAAAACCACAGCGAAGGGCGGACATTGACCTCGATAATTTTGAGCTCGCCCGTTTCAGGATGCCGCTTGAATTCCGAGGCCGCGATACCGCGATAGCCGATTGCGGTGAGCAGCTTGGTGGTCAGTGCGATCGAATCTGGCTCAGGCTCGCTTTGCACAAGCGATGCGGAGCCGAAACCGGGCGGATACTGCCGTAGCTTACGCGCCGAAAACATCTGCCGGATATTGCTGCCTGCATCCAGATAGGCACAGCACAGCGTAATCGCGCTTTCCGGCCCCGGCACGATTTCCTGCACCAGCAGCGTTCCCGCATTGGCCGGAATTTTGGGCAGGATTGATGCTAGTTCCTCGCGGTCGCGCACGATCCAGCCCTTTTCGCCGCGCATGTCCGCTTTGATGCGGTGAATTTCCGCCGGTTTAACCATCCAAGGAAAGGCGACTTTACCGGCGAGTGCCGCCAAATCGTGCGCCTGCGCCTCGACCAATTGGGGATAGGCGATACCGTGTTCGTCGCACAGGCGGTAGAAACTGTCCTTGGCCATGATCGCCTGCGCCAACCCGTCACTATAGCTGGGCTGGAACCGGAAATACTGCGCGAGCGCATCAGCATGGCGCGCTATGAATTCGACATGCTGGTCCGAGGAGGGAATCAGTACCGCTTGCGGTAAGCCGCGTTCTTCAAGCCGCCTGCCAAGATCGATCATAGCGTCGAGCAATTGTGTGTCGCCCGCATCCTCGATGACCTCGGAGAGATAGCGCGAAGTTCTGCCCGCCTGCTTGCCTTCGGCAACACCGATGACCTCTACTCCGGCCCGCCCGAGCGAACGGACACAATGCAGACCGGTGGGCGACAGGCCAAGAACGACCGCGGGAGGGAGTATATCGTCGCTCATGCAGAGCCTGCCAGCTTGCGCAAGATAGCAGCGATCTCTTCCGCCTTTTTGCGCGGTGCAAAGCGGGATTTGACGTCATTCTGTGCGGCCGTGGCAATTGTCCGCCGCAGCTTGGCGTCCTTGATCAACGCCTCCAGATTGTGTGTCCAGTCTTCCGCTGTGTCGCACAGAAAGCCTGTCTCGCCGTGGCGGATAAGCTCTTCATTATAGCCGATCTTTGCGACAACGGGGACGACGGCTGCGGCCATATAGGTGCGCGCCTTGCCGCCGGATTTGCCGCGTGACCATTCCTGCTTGGGCAGAGGCATCAAGCCGATATCATAGCGCGCCAGCGCATTGCGTTCGGCTGGAATGGACCAGTCCTCTGTCTGCCAGGCGACGCCATCCATGGCGAATTCGCCGCTGCCCATCATTTCCCAGCGGACATCCGGATAGCGGGCCGCAACATCGCGCAATTCAGTCTCGATTTCGGCCATATATTTGACCGTCGATGGGGAGCCGAGCCAGCCGATGGTCACCGGGCCTGTTTTGCCTGCAAACTTGCCAGTTGCTGCGACAAAGCGCTCCGCATCCTCGGCCACTTCGACCGTCACTGCATGGCCGCCTTCCTCGATGGCGCTGTCGCGCAGCCAGTCATTGCCGGATATTGTGCAATCAACCAGCCGGAACAATTCGCGGACCTTGTTCGGCGACCGGAAGAATGTCGCGATCGGATTATAGCGGCTGGGTTTCTTGATGAACAAGGCGTCATCGTAATCATAGACCAGCGGCACACCCATGCGCTTCAGAAAGCGTTCGATCAGTGGCGGACCGAACGGCAGCAATTCGCGCTGCATGTAGATGACGTCATACTCGCGGAAACGCGACAGGGCGCTAAGCCGCCGGATTGTCGCCCTCAGGGTCAGGCCAATCTTGCGCAAGGTTCCGCCCGAAGACAGCGACAGGCGGTACATCTCTTCGTCCATGAAACTCTGCACGGTGCAGCTGATGTCCATTTCTTCGAGATGCGGGACATACTGGAACACGCGATAGCGGCTCGACGCGCCCTGTTCGGGATAGCGGGTGAGGAACAGAACCTTGAGCGGGGAGGGCATTGCCGACGTCACGACAGCTCGCCAGATAGAGTGCGATAGATGCGGTGATACTCGGCCACGCCGCCTTCCAGCGAGAACAGCTGCTCCGCTGTGGCCCGGCATTTCGCGGCCATGCCGGGGGTTTGGGTCAGCTCGACAAGCTGGTGCAATGCCGCGTCTATACCGGACATATCGACGCGTCCATCCTCTGCGCCGGGCATCACTACGCCAGTGCCCGAATTGGTGAAGTCTTCCGCCACATCGCCAACACCGCCATTGGCAAGGCAGGGCACACCGCTGCCCAGAAATTCACCCATCCGTGTGGGACAGGATGCGCGTTTCGACCATGCGGGAAGGATGAAGAAAATGCCCGCATGCATTCGCGCCGTTTCGCGGCCGACTTCGTCATAGGCGCAGGATTTGATTTCGCAGCGCTCCAGATCGACACCCGCTGCCAGCAGATCGCGGCGGATGATGTCGTGTCCGCCTTTGTTGATCGCCACGAAGCGCGCGTCTGGATCAATCGCGAACATCCTTGCGACCGCTTCGGCAACCTGGTCGAACAGATACCAACCGCCAACCGATCCGACATAGCCCAGCGTAAACGGCCCCGGCTTGTCTTCAAGCGGCTGGAACAGATCCAGATTGGTGCAGGTGGGGATCACACTGCTGGGCGGTGGATTGTCTTTGAGATACTCGAATTGCTCGAATTCGCGCACGCCGGAGCGCGTTAGCGAGACGACGTGATCGGCATTGAGAAACAGCGCGCGTTCGATCTTCTTGACCAGCCGGTAAGGCGTGCCCGAACGGCTCCACCGGCCGGTATCGGCACGTTCGTCCGCCCAGAAGCCGCGCATATCGAAGATCAGTTTAGCGCCCGTTGCACGCTTGACGTTCAATCCGATCAGCGTTCCGACATAGCTGCGGCAATGGACGATTTTTGCGCCGACCTGGCGCGCGATACGGGTCGCTTCGCGGCTGCCCCAGAATACATCCCACGCAGTCGCTGCCAAAGACGGGCGCTTGTGCCATGTCCGGCGATGCCAGGCGATACCGGCATCACGGCATTTCGCCTCCATAGCGGCCACTGCATCGCTTTTGGCGAGGTTTTCCGGCTTCTCGAAAGTCAGCAGCGCCATCGAATGATTGCGATTGAGCTCGCGCACATATTGCAGCACCTGACTCTCGCCCAACGGGTCGAGCAAGCCGGTGTAAGAAATATACAATACGGA
>JAHDDJ010000009.1 GCA_020629385.1 Erythrobacter sp. | reverse complement strand
CAAACACGTCAAACACGTCAAACACGTCAAACACGTCAAACACGTCAAACACGTCAAACAAGTCAAACAAGTCAAACAAGTCAAACAAGTCAAACAAGTCAAACAAGTCAAACAAATTACACAGGTTACGAAAAACGCGATCGATACTCCTGCGGAAGCGTTTTTAACGTTCGCATGAACGCACGTCTCATGCGCTCGTCATCAACAAAACCACAGCGCCGTGCCACTTCAGCTATCGATCGATCACTCTGCGTTAGCAGGCGGCAAGCCGCTTCAACGCGTAATGATTCAACCGCTTTCGCTGGCGTCAGACCCGTCTCGCTTACATACTGTCTTGCAAACGTGCGTGGGCTCATACACATGTAACTGGCCAAAACAGAATTAGCTAAATCCAGATGAAGATGGCTTTGCATCCACTCGTGCAGCGCATCAAAACGGCCAGCGCTATCCGAAGACTGAAGAGCCAACGCCTGGCTGAATTGTGATTGCCCCCCTGGCCTGACGACATAGGTAACTAACGACTTCGCAATAGATACACCCACCGCTTTACCCAGATCATGAGCAACCAGTTGTATGGCCATATCGATCCCGGCTGTGACACCAGCGGATGTCCAGTACTTACCATCGTTAAGGTAAATAGCATCGGGTAGAACATCGATCTGGGGGTAGTTTTGTTTTAGACGCTCGCAAGATTCCCAATGAGTTACAGCAGCACGCCCATCGAGCAGCCCAGCTTCGGCCAGTACAAAAGCACCCGAGCAAATAGCCGCCACTCGCCTCGATTTGCCAGCCAATGACTTTATGAGATCAATGAATGTGCGGCTGGGAAGTTGATCGTAAACCGCATCACCACCCACAATGAGTAAGGTATCTATTTTTTTGCTGCGCCATTCCACAGCCGCACTGGATGAGATCGACACCGGTGTATCGGTAGCTTGTTCTCCACCACTCATTGACAAAATCGCCGTTTGATAGGCAGGTGCGCCTTCAGGAGTACGAGCATCGGAGAACACTTGCAGCGGTCCGGCTAAATCCAGCAATTTCACGCCCGGGTAAACCACAAATACAACGTTAGGCGCCATACAGTCACTCACCATTTAGTTGGCATTAAATGAGGGTTTATTGTCCTTTATGCCACAATTTCCGACCGTAGACTAGCGGTGAAACTTACTTAGAAGGAAATCCAGTGCTTACTCTTAAACCCAACTGCGAATGTTGCGATGCGGACCTGCCTGTGGATTCCGCCGATGCACGAATCTGTTCTTACGAATGCACATTTTGCGTTCGGTGCGTGAACGAAATATTGGCTAACGTGTGTCCAAACTGCGGGGGTAACTTTGTACCGCGGCCCATACGCCCTCGGGTGGCAAGACGAGCGGGCGTCAGTGTGGCCCACCACCCACCCTCTTCAGAGCGTGTTCATACACCTTACTCGATAGAGTCTTTGAAAGACTTCTCTGAATCGATTAAACATCTCAACCCAAACGAGCGATGATAATGAGGTACCGCTTAAGACTTAAACGCCCAAGTGGTCGTTGACATGCAGTACATGTGCAACGGCGTATTCCTGTTTATTCAGTGCTCCGTACGCGAAATGCGGTTGCAGCGGCTGAGCATATGAATCAAAACGGTTCAGTGCCACAAGTAAACGTTCCTTGGCCAGGGCCATATCAGTCTCCGTTACCACCTCACCGGGAATGACCTCTTCCAGACTATGTGTCATGGTTCCTCGCGCCTTAAATACAGAGAACGCCAAAGGCCCAACGGTAGAACGAAATAAGTCCGACTTTAATTCAGGAAAGCCGTCCATCGAAAATTCAATGCTTTGCGCTAGATGATGCAGTGTTCTGGCTGCTCGCCACGACCCTTCGGTTTCTGAGTCAATGAGTGGCAGTTCTCTAATCCGCTTCTGCGCGTTTGCAAAATCCAAACTCTCGTACTGACGATCTTTACTTAACCAGTGGTAGCTTCCACCACCGGCTGTCACCGCGCCCGCTGCCACGATGAGTTTCAATGTTGCTCGGCGATTCATGGCCTAAACCTCTCTGATTCAGTGCTATCGACAGCCCACACTGGACGCGTTGGTATTTCAATATATCGTATTGCGCTTATCTCGCAAGCGTTGCGCACAAACACTTGAACCACTACAAGCGTGATAGTGTCCGAGGCTAGATACTTATTCGCGGTAACAGCCATGAAGACTCGACATTGGGATCGCTTAAACAACGGCGGCATAACATTCACCGAGCTGGGTTTTGGCACAGCCCCGTTGGGCAATTTGTACAAGTCGTTGTCAGATGACGCCGCACGCGCCACATTGGACGCGGCGTGGGAGGGAGGCGTTCGCTACTACGATACGGCTCCGCTGTATGGCTTGGGTTTATCCGAAACCCGCTTGAATCCGTTTCTACGCGATAAGCCGCGGGATGAGTACGTGTTGTCCTCCAAGGTGGGTCGTCTGATGCAGCTCTGCGACGCCAAATACCGATCGGGTATTGGCAAATGGTTCGATGTGCCGAGCCGTCGTGAGCAATTTGATTACACTTACGATGGTGTTATGCGCTCATTTGAGCATTCGTTTTCACGCTTAGGCGTCGATCGAATCGACATCTTGTACGTGCATGACCTTTGTATCTTTTCTCACGGGTCAAAGGCCGCCTCTGACAGCCGAATCGAGGAGTTTTTCGCGGGTCGGGGTTATGAAGCGATGGTCTCTCTGCGTGACCAGGGTTTGGTGCGGGCTATCGGTGGCGGTATTAATGAATGGCAGGTTTGTCAAACATTGGCAGAACGTGGCGATTTCGATTTGTTCTTGCTGGCAGGACGCTACACCTTATTAGAGCAAGAAGCGTTGGATTCGTTTTTACCGCTGTGTGAAACTCGAGGAATCGGCATCGTGACCGGCGGTCCATACAACTCCGGCATTCTGGCAACCGGTGCAAAACCCGGTGCGTTCTACAACTACGATCCCGCGCCGCAACATATTCTGGATCGGGTCAACGCGATAGAAGCCGTGTGTAAGTCTCACGATGTGAAGATGGTGGATGCCGCGTTCCGATTCCCGCTGATGCACCCAGCTCATGTTGCGGTGATTCCGGGTGGCCAGGGAGTTGATGAGATGGCTGGGAATTTGGCCGCGGCTTCGGCCAACATTCCCAGCGCGCTATGGGACGATCTCAAGCAAGAAGGCTTGTTGCGCGAAGACGCGCCGACGTAACGTCCTGTGAGAGGGTTTTAGCCGCCAGGTACAAATTCCTTCGGGTTGTACCAAATTTTCTGATTGTGCAACTTACCCAACACAGAATTGATTTCATTCATGCGGGTATTTACTTCCTCGTTCGCGCTGGCCCCATTTGAAGTCGGGTTTGCTGGGTCATCCAGAGATTTGAGGTAGAGGTTTCGCGCATGATCGCGCAGCGCCTGTTCAATGATCTCCATTTCATCGCGATCAATATCGAACTGGGTCTGGTACTTGGCGGTCATGACACTCTCCTCATTTATCAGTGCTGTGGAGGTTAACGGCCGCTGGCTGCAGAATCCATACTTTTCGGGTTTATGTGTTAACGTGAATTAATACAAATCATTTTTTTGTAAATTTGTTAATATCAAGTCATGGCGAAAATCTTTGTAGGCACGCGCCTTCGGCAACTACGGCGGGAACAACAGCAGTCGCAGGCTGAAATGGCAAAAGCGGTCGGCGTAAGCACGGCTTACATCAATCTATTGGAAAACAATCAGCGCAGCTTATCTGTGAAAGTGCTGATGTCCATTGCCGACGCCTACGGTGTGGATTGGCGCGATCTGATCCAGGAAGGTAGCGATCGCTTACTTGCCGACCTTAGGGCCACCATTCAGGACCCGCTGTTCAACCAAGGCACTCCCGATCTACAGGAACTTCGGTTAGCCGTAGATCACGCCCCCAAACTGGTAGAGAATTTTCTTCAGCTGTACAGCAGCCACACCAACGTCATCGAACGCACGATGGAGACTAACGACTCCGCATCAGACGCACCACTTCTAAACTCCCCAGAAGCCACCGTGCACAATTTTTTTAGAAGTCACGCGAACTACTTCGACGAGCTTGAACAATGTGCGGAAGGGCTTAGAGCTGAAGACCCCTGTGAGCCCGATGAAGTGTATTACTGGTTGAAAAATCGGCTGCAATCGCGGAATGGTATCCGTGTGCACATAGCGCCGATGGAAGACATGAATCGCGCCTTACGAATTTACGATCAAGAGGCGCAGGTCATACAGTTGTCGGAGGCGCTGGATTTTCCAAACCGCTCATTTCAGTTGGCGCATATGGTGTGCCTGATCGAATTTAGTGAGCAAATCGAAGCACTGACCTCATCGATTGAAGGTGTCGGTCACGCGGGTAAAATTCGTTGTCGGGTGGAGTTGGCCAACTACTTCGCCGCAGCGTTTCTGATGCCGTACTCATCGTTTAAGCAGGCCGCTGAAGATATGGCTTACGACGTTAACCGCTTGTGTAAAACCTTCGGGGTTTCGTTTGAACAAGTTTGCCATCGCCTAACCACATTGCAACGCCATGGCGAACGCGGCATTCCTTTCTTCTTTATTCGCATTGATCGCGCCGGAAATGTCACCAAGCGTTTCAACGCAAGCGCCATCAGCATGGCTGAGTACGGAGGCGCCTGCCCGGTCTGGGATTTACACGCCGCATTTAGTAACCCGGGTACGGTTATTCCGCAATTTGTCGAACTGCCTGACGGTAAGCGTTTTTTCACCATAAGCCGTACAGCAGATCGCCCTGCCCATGGCCGGGACGCACAAACTCGACGGCAAGCGTTGTCATTGGGCTGCGAATTGGCTGACGCATCCAACATCGCGTACGCTAATGCGTTTAACCAGGACGATGAACAGCTGTTCGGTAAGATCGGCATCAACTGCAGAATTTGCCCACGACAATCGTGTGCACAGCGAGCACACAACCCCATCGCATTTGAACTATCGGTTGACCCAACACGCCGCGGCGATACACACTTAGAAAGTTAATAAAAATGCTCGAACATAGTGAACGTTTGGCATACCTAATTCCGCCTTAACGCGCTAACGTCAATTCGAACCTACAAGGCTTACGACAATGCCAACCGAAGTTGCTTTAAAGCCCAATCTCAATCTCACACCACCTGTTGTTTTATCACCCACGCTCGCCGCTGATGCCGACGTTAAACGCTTACGCGATGCGGGCAAGGCTGTTTACCACATGGGCTTTGGCCAGGCACCCTTCCCCGCACCGGCACGGTTGATTGAAGCCGTTCAAGACCACGCGCATGAAAAAGCGTACTTGCCAGTTGCCGGCTTACCTGAATTGCGCAACCAGGTTGCGCAGCATCAGCAGCGTTTATTAGGCACGCCGGCAGAAGATATGGATGTGCTGGTAGCCCCAGGCAGCAAACTCATAATTTATGCGGTGCAGATGGCGGTTGCTGGTGACTTATTGCTGCCCACCCCTTCCTGGGTAAGTTATGCACCCCAAGCCACCATGCTGGGCCAACAAGTCGTGCCCGTATCCACGCAACTGTCGAATGCAGGCATCGAATTACCAGCCGATCAGTTAGACGATGCCATTGTGCGCGCACGCGCCGCAGGGAAAAACCCAACAAAATTACTGATCAACTATCCCAGTAACCCAACTGGCTTAACCATTCCCACCGATAATCTCAAAGCGATCGCTGAAGTTTGCATCCAACACAACATCTGCATCATCTCCGATGAAATCTACGGACGTCTCACATTCGACGGCGACTACCGCTCCATCTCTGAATTCGCTCCACACCATACGGTCGTGACTACCGGCTTATCAAAGCATCTATCGTTGGGTGGCTGGCGCTTGGGAGTGGGTACCGTACCAAAAGCCATGACCGGTTTATTCGACGCACTATCCGGCATTGCCAGCGAGACATGGTCGTGTGTGACGGCTCCCATACAAATAGCCGCCATCGACGCCTATGCGGGGCATGACGATATCGAGAGAACGGTGAGTGACAGTGCCACGATTCATAAGGCTGTGACCAGATACCTAGCGGATGAATTAAACGCATTGGGAATCCAGTGTTTCACGCCACAGGGCGGGTTCTACGTCTGGCCTGACTTCAGACCTTTAGTGGATACGCTGGGTGAAAAGACCCCAAATACTTCAGCCGAATTGACCAAACAATTGGTCAACGAAGTGGGTATCGTGGCGCTTCCTGGCACAGCCTTTGGCGAAGCGCCTGACGTATTAAAGTTACGATTATCGGTGTGTGATTACGACGGCGCTGAAGCGCTTGAGTACTTGCGTGCACTAGACCGGCCACTTGAAGCGTCTGATATTCAGCGGTTTGCTCCGCGGGTAGTCGGTGGTGTTGCTGGTTTCAAACAGTTGATAGAAACCTGGCAATAATTCGATTAAACCGACAGATACGCATCGCGTATCTCTGGATTCGACTCAAGCTCTTCGAAGGTGCCATCGAACTTCTTCTCGCCGCTTTCGATGATGACCGCGCGATCGGAGACGATGCGCGCAAAATGTAAATTTTGTTCGGACAACAAAACCGACAATCCTTCTTTTTTCAGCGTAAGGATGGTCTTAGCCATATCCTCAACGATGACGGGCGCTATCCCTTCTGAAGGTTCGTCCAATAACAGCAGACGTGGGTTGCCCATAAGTGTTCGGGCAATCGTTAGCATCTGCTGTTCTCCACCTGACAGCGCTTTACCGCGATTGTGTTTCCTTTCCTCAAGATTTGGGAATATCTCAAACAATCGCTCTTTATTCCACGCCGCCATACCATCCCGAGCGGGCTGTCTGCCCACTTCCAAATTTTCCAGGATTGTAAGGTCAGTGAATATTCGTCGTTCTTCAGGTACATAACCGATTCCCAGTTTGGCTACTTGATGGGGCGACATTCTGTTCAGACGCTGGTTTTCGAACAACACATCGCCAGACGTGGGTTTCACCAACTGCATAATGCTTTTTACGGTTGTGGTTTTACCCGCACCATTGCGGCCGAGTAAGGAGACCACTTCACCGGCTTCCACACGGAAGCTAAGGTCATTCAGAATGTGCGCTTTGCCGTAGTGACTGTTGATAGCGTTAACTTCAAGCATGATCACCTTCCGCAACTTCGTTGAACAAGCTTCCACCACCTAAATAGACTTCTTGTACCTGCGCATCAGAGCGCACGTCCTCTACCGACCCGTTAGCGATCAGCTCACCACGGTTTAACACCATAACCCTGTGCGCATGAGAAAAAACCACATCCATGTCATGCTCGGTGAACAGCGCGCTGATTTGCCGCTCTTCCACAATGTCTGCGGTTAACTGCATCAGGCCAATACGCTCTTTCGGTGCCATGCCTGCGGTAGGTTCGTCCATCAGCAACAGCTGTGGATCATGCGCTAACGCTATCGCCAGCTCTAAGCGTTTTAAGTCGCCATAAGCGAGAACCGCGCACGCCCTTTCCGATTGGGTTTGCATGCCAACTAATTCCAGTAACTGCATCGCTTCGTCGTAGTAGGCGCGATGCGCGAATCGACGTACATCGAAGAGGCGCTTATGGTGGGATAACAACGCCATTTGCACATTTTCGACAACCGTCATGGACGCATAGGTCGCTGTGATCTGAAATGTACGACCAATGCCCCGGCGCCACACCTTGCGAGGCGGCATGCCCGTGATAACTTCGCCGTGCAACAAAACATCCCCTGCGGTTGCGGGAAGCTGGCCCATGAGCATATTAAAGCAGGTAGTTTTACCCGCACCGTTCGGCCCAATTAACGCCAACATCTCGGCTTTGGCAACAGAAAACGAAACGTTGGATACCGCCAGAACGCCTCCGAACGATTTCGTTAAGCCACGTACTTCCAAAACCGCACTCATCGCTCCACCTCACCACGCGAGAAACGTTGTTCTGCGATCGCTCGAATGGAGCCAACAATGCCGCGCGGTGCCACGATGACCACTGCGATGATGACTAACCCTAATGCAAGTCGCCAATACTCAAAGCGCGTTATAAAGTCTTGCAACACCGTTAATGAGGCAGCACCCACCACACCGCCTGACAAGGTTTTCACACCACCTAGAAAGACAACAATCAAGCCGTCAAACGATTTGGCAATCTCCAATTCGACGGGGAACACACTGCCCTTCGAAAAAACAAACAACGCGCCCGCTAGCCCGGCAAACACTCCGGCAATGGTGAAGGCCACCCATTGAATGCGCTTGGTATGGATGCCGGTTGCTTCTGCTTGACGAGCTGAATCTCTTGAGGCTCTTAACGCATAACCAAACGGCGTATGCGCCATATGCCTCAACAGCAGAATGCCGCCGATACCGACTACCATCGTGAAATAGAAATAAGCGGTGGTATCGGATAAATATTCCGCAGGCCAGATGTCCACCAGCCCGTCATCACCACCAGTAAATTCATCCCACTGAAACACTAACGACCAAACCAGTTGCGCAAGTGCTAACGTCAGCATGGCGAAATAAACACCGGATAAACGTAAACATAACCAGCCGATGATAACTGCCAGCAAACCTGCACCGATGGGCGCCATGAGAAAGGCAAGCTCCATCGGCGCACTGGCGTAGTTCACCAGTAAAGCGGCCACGTATGCACCTCCGCCAAAGTAGGCTGCGTGACCAAAAGACACCATGCCTCCAAGCCCTAATAGAAAATGCAGGCTAGCCGCGAACAAACAAAAAACGATAACGTCTGTAGCCAGAATTGTAAAAAACGGCTCGGCAACAAATGGCAAGCACGCCAGCAAAACCAAGAGCAGCGCCACTAAACCACGCGCCAGATTACCCGCAGGTTTTATCGGTTTTTCCGGTTCACCCACTTGACCGTGTTCTCCAGCCACCTCTTCTCTACCCAATAAGCCGTAAGGACGTACGGTGAGCACGACGGCCATGACCACAAACATCAGCACCAACGTACTTTGCGGTATGTATGCCACCCCAAACACATTTAATACTGAGATTAACACCGCTGCGATGTAGGCCCCGGGCAAGGACCCCATACCGCCAATCACGACCACCACGAAAATGGAGGCCAGTATGTTGAAGTCCATTAATAAGTCAGCGCCACCTTTGGGCAATTGGATCGCACCGCCCAACCCGGCCAGTGCAGCCCCTAGAAAAAATACGCCCGTAAATAACCAGGATTGGTTGACACCCAATGCACCGACCATTTCCCGATCTTGAGTAGCCGCCCTGACGAGAATGCCTACTCGTGTTCGTGATATGAGGTACCACAATCCGAATAACACAAACGGTGTAATGGCAATTAACGCTAAATCAAATTGTGGGACCGGTTCGCCCATGATTCGCACGATGCCTTTCAAACCCGGAGCGCGAGGACCCAGCACATCTTCTGCGCCCCAAATCATTAACGCAAGGTCTTGGATCACGAGGATAACGCCGAACGTGGCAACCAGCTGAAAGAGTTCAGGGGCTCTGTATACCGGGCGTAGCACCAACAACTCCACGATGACTCCAATGGCACCAACCGCCAACCCGGCAAGCAGTATGGAGGACCAAAAGCCTATGGCTCCTGGTAATACTTGCATGAGGGAGTAACCGATAAACGCACCTAGCATGTAGAACGAGCCATGCGCAAAGTTAACGATGCGGGTAACGCCGAAAATTAACGACAGACCCGATGCCACCAAAAACAACGCCGCAGCGTTTGCCAGCCCCGTCAGAAGTTGGGCGATAAACAATCCCATACGCGCTTTCTCCCACACCACCGCTCACACCCATCGATAGGGTGTGAGCGGTTATTCATGTGTTAATCGGCTTAGTCGGTTTAATTGGCTGGTCGCAGCTTAGCGACTTCTTCATCCGATGGCAGATAGTCCGCACCGTCTTTGTAAACCCAATCAACCATGATACCGGCGCCATCTTTTACCGTAGTCGTACCTACGAAAGCACCCATAGTGGCCTGATGGTCCTGTTCACGGAAATGAATCTTCCCAACCGGAGTATCCACGTCCAAACCCCGGAAACCTGCAATCAGGGAGTCTGCATCGGTTGCGCCTGCCCGTTCAATGGCGGCTGCGATGGACTGAACGGTCATATATCCCACCAGAGATCCAATGCCTGGCCGCTCGTCATACTCAGCCATATAGGCATCCACAAACGCTTTATTTGAGCCATCTTCAAAGTCGTACCACGGGTAGCCGGTCACCGTCCAACCTTCGGGTGCTTCGTCTTTTAACGGGTCAATGTATTCGGGTTCACCGGTCAGTAAACCATATACATCTCGGCCTTCAAATAAACCTCGGGTCGTGCCCTCACGTACAAACTTTGCTAAATCACCACCGAAGGTTACGTTGTAAATGGCATCTGGTTTTGCGCGCTCGATGGCCTGAACTTCCGCGCCCGCATCAATCTTAAATAACGCAGGCCATTGTTCAGTAACAAACTCAACATCGGGTTTTAGCGCCGTTAGTGCTTTTTTAAATGCCGCTACGGCGTCTTTACCGTACGCATAGTTTGGCGCAATCGTCGCAAATGTCTTTGCGTCAGTTTTAGAGGCTTGCTCTGCCAGCATGGCAGCCTGCATGTAAGTAGACGCTCGCAAGCGGAACGTGTACTTGTTGCCCTTCTCCCACACCAATGAGTCGGCCAAAGGTTCAGACGCTAAGTACACATAACCTTTCTCAGCGGCTAACGACGAAATCGCTAAACCAATGTTACTGAGGATGGTGCCAGTTAACATAACCGTGCCTTCGCGGGTCATGAGTTCTTCAGCAATCTTAACTGCCTCACCTGGCTTGCCCTGGTCATCGCGGAAGATAAACTCTAACGGCCGATCCAGCACACCGCCTGCACCATTAACTTCATCCAACGCTAGCTCGATGCCCTTTTTGTAGGGTTCGGCAAAAGCTGCCATACGTTTGTAGTGATTGATTTCACCGATTTTAATCGGGTCTGCAGCTCCTGCTGAGCCGGCGACAACACTCAACACGGTAGCGCCGATTGCTGCAATCCAACGTTTTGTCGTTCTCATGCTCTTCTCTCCTGATGAATGAATAGTTAAGTACTACTGCGCAACATCACGCTCACTCACTCGTGATGCACGAAGGTAGGCCGAAGCGGCTCACCCAAGTCTTCAGTGGTTTCTTGTTCGGCTAGATCCCGAATGCGGCGACGATAGACAGTGGGCCCTTTATCTATCGCAAGACGAATAGGTTTTCGCTTTTGCGGCAGTTGCTCCTGCGCATCGATCGCTTCTAATATTTCTTTGTCTTCATTAAATGCCACACGAAACATGGCATCCATCGACTCCGATACCGCTTCATCATCGACAGCTGTGTTTCTGATATGCAACCACCGATCAATAGTTAGATGCTCATTAACCGGAGTTAGAAAATGCAAAGCGAAAATACGTACGCCTTTGTTGCGATCGGATTCATCCAGGTTCAAATGCGTATCCGCACTACCAAAATCGATAACCGCAATAGACGGTAAGTGTAAGTAGTAGTAATGCCAACGATCAACATTGCCATTAAACCCACCAAATTTTTGAAAGAACCCAACCGGCTCTGCATCTCGAATCCATCGCCAAGCCACCAATACCTCGCCCTGAGTATCCACATGCACCGGCACATTTTCACTAGCCGCGTTGCCCAGTGTGGTGGGATGGACAAAACTGACATGGGCAGGGTCCACTAAGTTTTCTGCCACGTTTAGGTAATGTGCGTTTAAATGCAATGCATCACCCTGGTGCACATGCCAATCATCAGACTGGAACTCGGGCATATCAAAAATCAGATCAGTATCGGCCTTGTCCGGCTCACCCATCCAAACAAACACGATATTATTTTTTTGATGAACGGGAAACGCTTGCACGTAGGCTGACGACGGTACGTTATCCTGCCCCGGAACCCGCACGCATTTCCCACTGCAGTTGAAGGTCATGCCGTGGTATCCACATTGGATATCGTCCCCAATACGCTTTCCTTTGGAAAGCGGTAATAAACGGTGCGGACAACGATCTTCTAGCGCCGCTACGGTGTTTTCATCAATGCGATACATGACCAGTGGTTGCTCAAGCACAACCACCGCTTTGAGCTGCTCGTCAAACTCGCTGGCCCACCCAGCAACATACCAAGCGTTTCGAATGTACATAAGGTTCGTAATCCAGTCGGTACTAAAGTGCCAGTAATGATCCACGGCGGTCGTTTCTTCGTCAGCCTCAGTATCACCCGTAACCTGGTTAAAATCCAGTCCAGTGAGTTTTCCGGCTCAGCGAACTTAACTGCGTGAGATAGCAAGCCCGGATATAACCACCAACAAAGCCCCCATTAGCATCGATGGGCTTAACGATTCTCCAAAAAACATCACACCGAGTGCCAACCCAAACACCAGTCGCGTATATCGAAACGGTGTTACCGCCGACACGTCACCGGTTCGCATAGCCTTCATTAAGCACGAGTAAGCCGCCACCCCAAAAACTACGGTGCCCAGCAGAGCTAACCATGTTCGGCTGTCCGGCACTATGAACGTCTTTCCCGACCATAAGGCATACAACCCACCGGCACAAACTAACGCTAGAAATCCGTAAAAACCCAGCCGCGCGGTGCCTACACTTTTCGGTGCCGCTCTGCTCGCTAGATCACGACCGGCAAAACCGACCATGCCGATCAGCGCTAATAGAGACAGCAACGAAAAACTGGTTGTGCCAGGTTGAATAATAATTAACACACCAAACAGTCCGATAAAGATGGCGGACCAACGTCGCCACCCGACCCGCTCCTTAAAGACAAGAACTGCCCCAACTACCACAACCAGCGGCGTCGCCTGCAATATGACTGTCGCGCTTGATAGTGGTGTGAGTGCAATAGCCAACGCATAAAAAAGGCGTCCGGTAATTTCGAAGCCCAAACGGATCAGCATCGCGGGGGATATCACCGCTGCAATAAACAACGGCTCTTCACGCAACCGCAAAAACACCGCAAATAGCAACATGCCGCCGACACCGAATAACATCAGCACCTGCCCTATTGGCAGGGTTTGCGTAGCAACTTTAAAGAACGCATCTTCTACGGCAAACGAAGCCATGGCGGCAATCATCCACGCACTGCCAACGGTGTTTTGACGATACATAGTGATTTGGCGGATGCTATTTAGGCGCTGACTCTAGTAACCGTCGAGCGGTATCAGACGAGGTGGCGAAGTGACTAACATAACCGCCAACAATAGCAGCGCGTGCCGCGTCTACGCGCCCTGCTTCAGCAGACACCAGTATCTTGGTTTGCTTGGCGCGCATCTCATCTAACGATACGCCAATCATTCGGTCTTCAACCGATATGGGTATCGGTTGCCCGTCAGAATCAATCAGCCGACCACAAATAACGCCTACGGCTCCTTTTTTTCGGTAGGACGCCATCTCTTTTTTATTAATCAATCCTGTTCTGACTATGTGGCTATCATCAAAGCAGGTACCGGCTGCGAAGATGACTTTATCGCACGCACGCACCAGATCCAGTTGTTCTGAAATAACCGGTTCGTTAATTAACGCCTCACATAGTTCAGCGTTCGATAAGCACAATGGGACATGTAAGTTCACACACTGTGCACTGAACCGCTCAGCGAGCATGGACGAACAGTTCTCGGCAGTAAAGCCCCGTGCCGATGGCCCTGACCCCACCAGTTGAATAATCATTAAGTCATCAAAAGGGTGTTTCGGGGCGATCTCTGCAAAGCGGTAGATCGTCTCCCCCCACGCAACGCCTAACAGATCACCATTACTCAGCAGTTGTGGTAGCCAGTCTGAGGCAGCTCGTAGAACTCGCTCAACCGAACGCGTTTCATCACTGTCATCGGCCGGGATAACCAATGCTTCTTCAAGACCATAGGCAGCAATTAAATCTTCGGCTAATTGATTGCGAAGAAAAAGGTCACTGTCCAGGGTCACGCGAACGTACTGCCGCCGACGCGATTCGGCTAAGTAGTTCACCACCGAAGCTCGACTCACATCCAGTTTTTTCGCGATCTCGCTTTGATTTAACCCTTCGTGGTAGTAACACCATGCCGCTTCGATGATGGCATCATCCTGACGAGATAATCGACCGCTGGGGTCGTTACCCGGTTTGGCACTTGAATCGGAGATCGGGCTCATGCGGTGTCATCGAATGCCTAAGGGCTGCGCCAATGCTAATACGATTACGTACTGGTGTGTTCGGGAAACATAGCAGCCAGCGCCGCTTCAGACGCCTCACACACGCCTCGCTCTGTAATCAAGCCGGTTACCAAGCGTTGCGGGGTCACGTCAAAGGCGGGATTCCCACCTCGGGTACCAGCCGGCGTCACCTGCACCGTGTTTAACGAACCGGATGTATCGATACCGTGAATATGGGTGGTTTCTTTCGAATCTCGTTCTTCAATAGGTATTTGCCGAACCCCATCAGAGATAGTCCAATCGATAGTGGGTGATGGCAGAGCCACGTAAAAGGGTACGTTGTTGTCGTGCGCGGCCAAGGCTTTAAGGTAGGTACCAATCTTGTTACACACATCACCCTGGCGCGTGGTGCGATCCGTACCCACAATGACCATGTCTACTTGCCCATGCTGCATCAGATGCCCACCCGCGTTATCGGTGACATAGGTGTGCGGGATACCGTGATTACCCAATTCCCAACTGGTTAATGCGCCCTGGTTTCTCGGACGAGTTTCATCCACCCATACATGCAATGGGATACCCGCATCGTATGCGTGATACATCGGGCTGGTGGCCGTACCCCAGTCCACAGTAGCCAGCCAACCGGCGTTACAGTGAGTCAGTAGTTTGACCGGTTCACCCGGGGGTTTAGTAGTAGCAATTTCCTCTATTAAAGCTAAACCGTGTTCACCAATTTTTTTATTGATAGCGACATCTTCGTCAGCCAAGTCGTGAGCTAGGGCTAAAGCGGTACTCGCTCGATCCGCTGTTGGGGTGTTCAGCAGCGCGGCTTTACACCGATCCAACGCCCAGCGAAGATTAACCGCTGTTGGGCGGGTAGCGTTTAGCGTATGCCACGCAGACTCTATATGGGCATCACTTGGATCTTCTGCCATGGCGAGCGCCATACCGTAGGCGGCCGTTGCGCCAATCAAGGGAGCACCTCTTACCCGCATTTGCGCTATAGCATCGACAAAGTCCTGCATGGTGGCTACATCTTGCACTCGAAATTCGTGTGGCAAACAGCGTTGATCAATGATCTGCAAAACATAGGATGGTTCGTGCCACCACAACGATCGGTAATGCTGATCACCAATTTTCACAAGAAGTCTCCGACGTTATGTGCCTTCGCCATGTCAATCACGGCTGAACAGTGTGCAAGGTTTTCGGCATTTAAAATAAGCTCGCGTCCCATCGCGATATTGCGTGCTTCTAGCGGTGCTCTAACGGCAGGATCTTCAATCGATTCAAAGTCTGCATTGTGCGCCAGCGACAAACATCGACGATGCATCTCGATGCCACAAAAAACCAGCGCATCGCGGTGTATGTTTGCCAACACATGGCTACATGCTTCCCCCGAATCCTGTCCCTGGTCCTCAAACAGCGATTTCGGGTACAGCATGCCAGTTCGCTCGGAATGCCATAACCTTGAAAATTCGGCATCGAACGCATCAAAACTTGCCACCATGACGTTCAAAATCCAATCTTGATAGGTGGCTAAGTTATCCCCGCGATGACCCGGCTGACTAAAGTAAGCCATGAGAAAATTTGCACTGACCATTCCCAAATCAAATCCCATCGGGCCGTACTGAGCAAACTCGGGATCGATGACTTTTAGCTCCGAATCCGTCGCCATGATGGAGCCTGAATGCAAATCGCCATGCACCATGGTTTCGGTATTGGATGCAAATTTCATTAACGCAGTTTGCACAGCTGTTTTTAACGTTACATCCTGGCGTAATTCAGCGACCAAACTGTTTAGCAGCGGATTGTGGTTGTTCAATTCAGCGTCGAAGTAAGGGTCTGTGAATACCAGACTTTCAGTGATGGCGGGTATAGCCACATTGCCTGAGAACAATCCCACATCACGTTTTTTATCCGCGCTGGCTAACGAGAGTTCAGACCCTCTAAACGCAGTCTGCGCACAAAAATTACCGACAAACTCCCCCGCTCCTGAGATCTGTTCACCGGCTATGAGTTTATTTCTTAAGATAATGTGAGGCGTTAAGTGTTCCATCACAATCAAGGCCTGCGATTCATCGAAATGAAACACCTTCGGGACGGCATCTGGCGCTCGCTGCGCCTGGCGTTCCAATGCGCAATTTTCAAAGAACGCACGATAGAGAGGTAACGGCCAACTGTCCCCGACCAATCGAACATAGGGTAGCGCCTGCTTCACAATGACGCTGCCCGACGGGCTGGTCACAATGAACACTAAGTTCAGGTTGCCATCGCCAATCTCTCGTACCGACCAACTTGCCGGATCACCTCCTACGTGTTCACTCATGCAGGCAAGCGAGCCAAGCCGCTCAGCAATGGTCTCTGGAGAAAGTGGCTGGTAGGTATCCGCTTCTGACATAAAACGCCCTCACAGGTTCTGCCCTAGACTATCCGCATTATTGCAAATTTAGTCAATAGCCAAATCATTTGACAAATGATGAGCTTTAGCAAATAGTAGAGCCTCAAGTGTCCTGCCGAGAAGCCACGCACTCATGCGCAAACTTGTCTGCCAGCTACAGGGAATCAATAAGTCGTTCGGCCAGAACCATGTGCTTCGCGGCGTGGATTTCTCTCTATTTGCCGGTGAAATCGTGGTGCTGATGGGTGCTAACGGCGCGGGTAAATCCACGCTGGTTAAGTTGATTTGCGGGTATCACACCCTGGATGACGGATCTATGGCACTCGATGGTGAGCCCTACCAACCGGCCGACCCGGCGAGCGCCATTGCAGCCGGTGTGGTGACAGTCCATCAGTCCATAAACGATGGTGTCATCCCCGATTTAGACATCTCCACCAACTTGATGCTGGATCAGCTCACGAAGCCCAGGGCCGGCTTATGGGTGCGCGATGGTCGGCTGCGCAAAGACGCACAAGCGGTTGCTCAGAGCATGGGGATTACGACAGATGTACGAACGCGTGTTGCCGACCTGGGGGTCGCCGATCGGCAAATGATTGCGATCGCTCGCGCAATGGCTCGAGCACCCAAGGTTTTAATCCTCGATGAACCCACCTCGTCCTTATCAGCCGCTGAAGCCGAGCGTTTATTTAGCTTGCTGGACACGCTGCGGCAGCAAGGCGTTGCTATTTTGTACATCTCACACCGTATGTCTGATGTGCGCCGAGTGGCAGACCGCATTGTTTGTATGCGCGACGGTGCGATATCGGGTGTGTTCGCTGATCAACCCCTCGATTATGACGGCGCGGTCACCGCCATGTTAGGTCATTCAATACAGGAAACCGGAATCGAACTCGCCAGCGCGGGAAAGCCGGTGCTGGCGCTTAAAGAGCTATGTATTGAGCCGGATTCAACCCCGATAGATTTCACGGCGAATGAAGGGGAAATCGTTGCGATTACTGGTTTACTTGGAAGCGGCAAGAGTCGCCTGGCCGACATTTTATTTGGTATTAAGCCGCCCGGTGCCGGTGAAATGTTTTTAGATAACCAGCCTTATCAACCAAACACTTGCGCTCAGGCTGTTGAGGCGGGTGTGTTTATGTCACCCAAAGATCGTAGCTCTAATGCCGTCGTTCCAGAATTCTCAATAGCCAACAACATGTCCTTGCCGTTTTTAAACATGTTTTGTCGATGGGGAATCTTAAGCAGCCGGTTACAAAAATCCGCCAGTGATCAAATGATTGATGAGCTGGGTATCGTATGCCAATCAGCCAATGACGATATCAACACGCTATCCGGTGGCAACCAGCAAAAAGTCATTGTCGGACGCTGGCTTCTAAAACCGTGCCGCGTGTTGTTACTGGATGAACCGTTTCAAGGTGTGGACATTGGGGCCCGACGCGATATTGGTAGGCGTATTCGCGAAACATCAGACAACCGCGCAACCATTGTATTTGTATCCGAAACCGATGAAGCGTTGGAAATTGCCGATAGGATTTTGGTTCTGCATGAAAGCCGCGTGGTGGGCGAACACGTCAACCAACAGATCAATATGGACGCGCTGGTTGAACAAGTATCCGGTGCACAAGTAACGCCTTCGGTAGCTACTTCATCATGAAAAACGATCGCTTCTTGAACCTGGCTATTCGTTACGGCTTCTTAGTTCTACTCGCTATATTGATCGTATTCTTTAGTCTCTCAGCCTCCGGATTTGCTACTCCCAGGTCGGCAGTATTTATTCTGCAGTCGGTTGCTATCACAGGAATTTTAGCCCTGGGGGTAACCTGTACGCTGGTGGTTGACGGGTTTGACTTGTCTATTGGCTCGGTTGCCACATCCGCACTGATGCTGTCAGCCTATTCCATGGTGATACTGGAACATTCCGCCGTTGTCGCTGTGCTGCTGTGTTTAGCCATGGGTGCCCTTGTGGGCTTAATCAACGGCTTACTCATTGTGAAGTTTCGGGTGCCCGATTTACTGGCCACGCTGGGCATGATGTTTTTGTTAATCGGATTACAACGTATTCCCACACAAGGTAATTCTATTGCAACCG
Source organism: Erythrobacter sp. (assembly GCA_020629385.1). Classification (GTDB taxonomy): domain Bacteria; phylum Pseudomonadota; class Alphaproteobacteria; order Sphingomonadales; family Sphingomonadaceae; genus Pontixanthobacter. Next base: position 6,138 of record JAHDDJ010000009.1, on the reverse strand, counting down.
GTATGCGCTTAAGTGATGGCTCTGCAGCTGAAGGTACATTCTCCGCGGCCTTTCTTTGGTTGGGTCGTCATCGGTTCGATTTCTTTTTGGAACGTTTAGTACCCGTGCCAGTGGTGGTGTTTTTACTGATTGCTGTCGCCATCTGGGTATTTTTAGAACTCACGCGACATGGCCGTTTGATGTACGCCATTGGCTCTAATGAACGCGCTGCCTCACTCGTGGGTGCGAACGTCAATCGCTACAAAATTGTGGCCTATATGATTTCCGGTGTTACGGCGTCCATCGGCGGAATACTGTTAGCCGCGCGTTTAGGTCGTGGCGATATCGCCAGTGGCAATAACTTACTGCTCGACAGCGTCGCGGCGGCGTTAATCGGTTTTGCAGTCCTCGGTGCAGCGCGTGCCAACGCGTTTGGGACCGCGATCGGTGCTTTGTTTGTGGGCATTCTGTTGCAAGGGCTGACGATGATGAACGCGCCCTACTACACACAAGATTTTGTTAAAGGGGTGATTTTGGTTGCAGCCCTTGTATTTACGTTCTACCTGAGTGCCCGCAGAGGTGCCAGTGGAAAAACATCAACCAACACTAAGTGAGGATACAACATGTTTATTAGCACGTTACAAAAAGCGGTTGCAGCCGCAACGCTTAGCGCGGGGCTTATAGGAACAACGAATGCAGCAGATATGCCTGCACCGTTTGATAATCCTGGTGAAGTTAAGATTGCATTAGTTAGATACCTGTCCACCGGTGATTTTTTCCAATCGTATTTAGGTGGCGTTGAGTCACAAGCGGCCGCAATTGGCGTGGATTTGCGCGTATTCGACAGTCGCCAGGATGCGGCACTACAAGCAGATATGGTAGATCAAGCCATTGCGTTAGGTGTGGATGGCATCATTATTCAACACGGCTTAACCGAGTCAATGAAAGACGCGGCGCAACGAGCGGTTGATGCTGGCATTAAAGTCGTAGCGTTTGATGTAAACGTTGAAAACGACGCTATCCCTCAGGTAGAGCAATCGGATTATTTACTTGGGAAAATGGCGTTGGACCAAGCGCTAGAAGACAATGGCAACAGCTTTACCGCAGGTTATGTGTACGTACCAGGCATTGCCCCTTTGGATAGACGTGATGTTGCTTGGCAGGAAGTGAAAGATGCTAATCCTGGTATTACTGAGGCGGCTATGTTTGGGACCCTGGATAACCCGATTGCCAACTCGGTAGCGAATCAGGCACGTTCCGTACTGCAGGCAAACCCGAATATCAACGTAGTTTTTGCGCCCTACGATGAATTTGCTAAGGGGGTAAAAATTGCGGTTGATGAAGCCGGCTTAACCGATGACATTGATATCTATTCAGCCGACGTTTCTACCGCAGATATTTCAGCGATGAGGGAACCTGGCTCAGCGTGGGTTGCTACCGTAGCCACCAATCCGGCGGTCGTAGGTGAAGTAAGCGTTCGATCGCTTGCGTTGATGCTGGCAGGCGAAGACCCTGGTGCAAATGTCATCGTGCCGCCAACGCTTATCACCCAATCGTTTCTGAACGAAAACGATATAAAGAACATGGAAGACTTAGGTGAAAAAATGCCGCAGTTTCAGCACGCAGATGTTGCCGTGGCGGATTGGATACCACTACCGGCACGATAACAACGCATGTAGATCTCTCGAGTGGGTTAGCCCGGTTTTATCACCGGGCTTTTTTTATCCCACGAAGTTGATTGCTGCACTGCTACCGAAGCCGGCGTAAATCGGCCGTATACGGAAACTCCTGACTCGGTAATATGCGTTCCGTCTTCATCCTGCTTTTAAGCGGTGGACGTTCTTCGAATTGACCGGGTTTCACCGGTTTTTCTGTTTTCTCAACTCGCACATCTGCCACCGGCTCAACCGTTACTGAAGAATGTTGATTGGTTGTAAATCTGGCAAGCCGCCGAGTTTCAGCGACATTAGCATTCACCGGATGGTCTTCGTGGCCGCGACCGCCCGGGTCACTAACATGATAGGCACATCCCCCCAGGCTGCGGTTGTACCAGGTGTCTACAACGTCAAACACCAACGGTACATCAGTGGGTAAGTCCGGGTGTAATGAAAACGTTGGCTGCCACGCTCGATAGCGAACGCCTACAACATACTCGCCTGGCACACCGGTGTTTACCAGCGGTAGCTCTAAGCCATTGCACGTGATGACATGACGCTCAGGCACCATACCACGCACTTTCACCTGCAAACGCTCTACCGATGAATCCACGTAACGCGCCATACCACTGCTGGTCGCCTCTTCGCCCAACACATGCCATGGCTCTATAGCCGCGCGCAGCTCCAGGTTAACGTCGCCAACCTGCCGGTCTCCGTAAACCGGAAACCGGAACTCAAAAAACGCATCTAACCAAGAGTTATCAAACGCATACCCTGCGGTATTCAACTCATCAATGATCTCTTGCATGTCGTGCCATAAGTAATGCGGCAACATAAAACGATCATGTAACTCGGTACCCCACCGAATCAGTTTTCCCCGGTAGGGGTTGTCCCAGAAGTGGCTGATCAAACAACGAATCAACAACGCCTGCACAATACTCATGCGAGCGTGCGGTGGCATCTCAAACGCTCTGAGTTCTACGATACCCAGACGGCCAGTGGGTCCGGCCGGGGAGTACAGTTTGTCGATACAAATCTCGGCTCGGTGAGTATTTCCCGTAACATCGATTAAAAGATTTCGTAACAGTCGATCAATCATCCACGGCGTATCAGACTCCCCTTCCGGCAAACGCGATAAAGCCATTTCCAATTCATAGACGGTCTCGCTGCGGGCTTCGTCGGGACGAGGTGCTTGACTGGAGGGCCCCACAAACAACCCCGAAAACAGATACGACAGGCTGGGGTGATGTTGCCAATAACGAATCAGGCTGCCCAGTACATCGGGCCGGCGTAAGAACGGACTCTCAGGTGCGCTAACGCCACCTAAGGTCACATGATTACCGCCGCCAGTACCGGTATGACGACCATCAATCATGAACTTCTCGGCCGTTAACCCACACTGCCGCGCACACTCATACAGCTCTTCGGTTCGGAACACCAAATCACTAAAGCTTTCCGATGGATGGATATTGACCTCTACCACTCCGGGGTCGGGTGTAATACGAAACGACGCTAAGCGTGAATCCTTTGGTGGTTCATACCCTTCGATAACCGGTTTTAACCCGGTGGCTTCACACACCCGTTCAACAGCCGCCATAAGCAGTAGCCAGCTATGCGCCGTGCGTAGCGGAGGCAGGAACAGGTACGCAGATCCGTCGCGAATCTCCATGCACAATGTGGTGCGTATGGTGTAATCCACGGTGTTTTGTTCAGCCGGTACCGCACTCTTCGCGTACGTATCCAACCGCGTTTGAATTTGTTCAAACGTGGGTAAGCCATCACCCATGGCAAAGGTATCTTGTTGTGTGTTTCTAGCGTGTCGATCGGCACGCGTATCATCAGGCAACGACCCTAAGGGCAATCGCAAACCGGCGGGTGAATCTCCTGGCATCAAAAACACTTCGCTGCGCCGTAACGGCCACTGACTGCTTTCCCAAACATCAGCGTTGAATTCCAGCGGCAACATCGCGCCCATTGGCTCGTCCAAACCACGGGTCAGTCGGTTAACCAGGCTTTGCCTTTCGTCGCCGTCGGTCAGTTTCAAATCGGTCAATGCCGCAGCAGGCGGTAACAGACTTTCCTGATGTAAATGATGTAAGGGGTCTTCGTACAAAGGCCGTACACAATTCGAATCAAGATTCAGTTGCTCACACAATTGCCGCATGAACGTCTGAACGGTTTCGGGTTTTATCGATTGTTTTTTGGTATGACTGGGTAGGCTTAAGTTTTCAGCGTTAGCGAAGATCGCCTCACCGTCGTTTCGCCAATGACAGATCAATGCCCAGCGCGGTGTGGGTTCACCCGGGTACCACTTCCCCTGCGCAAACGCAGGTATGCCGTGGGGCGCAAACTTATCCTGCAATCGATGCAACAGCTCTGCAGATTTATCCAGCTTCTGAGCACCTAGCGCTGCATCGTTCCACTGCGGGCTTTCTAAATTATCCGTGGCCACAAAGGTCGGTTCACCCCCCATGGTTAAGCGAACATCCTGGGCAGCGAGCTTCTCATCCACCGACTCACCCAACGCCAGAACGTCAGCCCACATCTCTTCGGTATACGGCAAGGTCACACGTGGCCGTTCATCGAATCGAGTCACGCGGTTGTGATAGTAAAAGTCTGAAGCTGCAACGCTTGCTGAGCCTGAAATAGGCGCTGCGCTCATCGGTTGCGGTGTACACGCTAAGGGAATGTGACCTTCACCGGCAAACAATCCAGACGTGGGGTCCAGCCCCACCCAACCGGCACCCGGCAAATACACTTCGGCCCACGCGTGTAAGTCGGTGAAGTCCTCTGCCGCACCGGCTGGACCTTCTACCGCGACGATATCAGGCCGCAACTGCACAAGATAGCCGGAAACAAAACGCGCGGCTAAACCATAATGGCGCAGTATCTCCACCAGTAGCCAACCACTATCCCGGCAGGAGCCGCTGGCTTTTTCCAGCGTTGTCTCAGAGCTTTGAACACCTGGCTCCATCCGCACTTTATAAGCAATGTCTTCTTGCAGCGCGCGATTTAAATGCACCAGCGCATCAATGATCTTGCCCGGTTCAGGCCGATTCGCTTTCATCCATTCCAGCAGTCGCGGTCCTGCCGGTTCAACTTCCAGATACGGCATCAGTTCTAATTTGTCTGAGTCCGCATACTCAAACGGAAAGTTTTCAGCCGATTCATCAACAAAAAAATCAAATGGATTGATGACATCAAGCTGTGCGATAAGGTCTACCGTCACATTGAATTCTGTTACCGGTTTTTGAAATGCAATGCGCGCCAGGTAATTACCGTATGGGTCCTGCTGCCAGTTGATGAAGTGATCACGGGGGGTGATATTCAAGGTGTAACTTAATATCGGAGTACGACAGTGTGCTGCAGGCCTCAACCGAATAACGTGCGGATAAAGCGTGGCTGGCTTATCGTACCGATACGTGGTGGTGTGGTCGATAGCAATTTTAATACTCATTCAACCACCACCGGTGGTGGGAAGTATGTGGTTGCAATGGTGCTACCAATCCTGGATAACCCGAGTTGTAAATCATCCAAAAACCGGTGACGGTGCTGCGGATCTTCAGCCAAAGCGTGAATATCGGCTTCCTCTAAATGTTGCATAACTTGCGATACGGATTCCCGAGCCTTTTCATTACGTTCAAATCGATTTAAAGATCGATCCAGGCGTATTAAACAAAACGCACACGCGGTTGGAAGCTCAGGGTCTTTTAATAAAAAATTTAAACAGCCGACGGCTGATATGGGTTTTCGGACATGACGCCGGTACATCTGCAACGCTGACCGGCATTTCAACGCCGCTATCCAGTCACGATTTTCGAACGCTGCGATGTTGCCTGACAATTTGCTTTCCGTAGCGATAAATGATGGTACGTCCAGCACTCTCGTTGTCATATCAGCGCGCTCCAGGAAGCTGGCCATTCGCATAAATTGATACGCCTGGTCGTGACGCAGGCTGCCGTGCACTGCCCCAGAGATTTCCAATGCGGACTGCTCTACCTTGCTGAGAAATTCCTGCACGTTGATCGCGTGCAAACTTTTTGAAGTTTCAGATCGGATGTACTGAGTCAGCGAACTGATACGTTCGTAGATTTGGCGCGGGAATATATCGCGAGAACTGCGTAAGTTATTACTAATGGCAAGCGCAACATTCTTAAACGAGCTGGGATTACGTCTATCAGCTATCAAAAATCCCACCACATCCATCTCTGCACCGCCACTGAAATGTTTGCGGTACTCAGCATCCAAACCGTTGATGGTAATCAACGGCAACCAACCTTCGTTTTCTGCCACATCAGGCAAATCCATCAATAAGCGGGTATGGCTATTAATCAACGAGGCTGTGGTTTCCAAGCGCTCTAAATACCGGCTTAACCAAAAAACATTTTCCGCTACACGTGAAAGCACGAATCTGCGCTCCTATTCAGTCTTTCTAGTTATTGTTGTTATTGACTCTGACTCTGACTCTGACTCTGACTCTGACTCTGACTCTGACTCTGACTCT
>JAHDDJ010000008.1 GCA_020629385.1 Erythrobacter sp. | reverse complement strand
CCTTGTGCGGTGAGCGTCCCGATGGGCGATTTGAACTTATCCAACGCTACACCCTCACGGGTTGAAGCAGCGACAGAGCCTTTGCGACGGTTTCTTCGAGCATGCCATCATTGCTGATCGTCATGACCTTCAGGCCATCGGGTAACGGTTTGCTCGCTTGTGCCAAACGTTTCGCAATCTGCACCTGACTTTCGCGGCCTCGCGCTGCCAGGCGCGTGGCAAGCGTCTCGGGGCGTGCACTAATGTTAAGGACACAGAAATGCGCAAAGGTCGCGTCACCCGCCCGAAGCGCGGAACGTGAGAAATTCGCGAGGTAGTCGTGCCCTCTGGTTAGTACAGTTTGGATGGACGCGGGAATGCCATACTGCAAGTCATGGGCACCCCAGTGAACGGCAAAATGCCCACGAGCCGCCATGTCTTCGAACTCTGCCACGCTGACGGCATCATAGTCCTCTCCACCCAATTCCGGCGCGCGGGTGATCGTGCGGCGCACCAGATGCAGTGTCGGATCTGCCGCGGCGAGCCCTTCCATGACGCTATCCTTGCCCACACCGGACGGGCCGACAACCGCGATGAGACGCCCGGACTTCATACCGCAACTCCGGGCGTAAATTGGCTCACGTCAATTTCACGGTCACAGACGCGCGCGCGGGCAGCTTCGTCATGGAAGATACCAATAATCGCAGCACCACGGGCTTTGGCCTCTTCGATCAAGGACAGAACAACCTCGCGGTTGGCGGCATCAAGGCTAGCCGTCGGTTCATCCAGTAGCATCGCCGGATAAGGGTGGGCAAAGCCGCGTGCGATGTTCACGCGCTGTTGCTCACCCCCCGAAAAGGTGGTGGGCGACAGTGACCAAAGCCGCTGTGGAATATTGAGTTTGGCCAACAAGTATTCGGCAAGGGCCTGCGCATCGGACGCACTGGCACCCACCGCGCGCAGTGGTTCAGCGACCACATCCAGCGTCGGCACGCGCGGCACGACCCGCAGGAATTGACTGACGTAGCCGAGGGTCTCACGACGTAAGGCAATGACATCGCGCGGTTCAGCCTGCACAATATCGGTCCCGTCGATCAGGATCTGCCCCGCTTGGGTCAGGTAGTTGCCATAGATCATCCGCATCAGCGTCGATTTGCCGGCACCTGACGCGCCGGTCAGCGCGACACATTCACCCGCCGCCACGGACAATGTCACATTATTAACGACCTCAATCACTGCACTGCTTTGATTGTGCAGCGTAAAAGTCTTGGACACGTTTCTAAGGTCTATCATTTTCACACCTGCAAAACAGAACTGACAAGGAGTTGGCTATAGGCGTGCTGGGGATCATCCAGCACTTGATCGGTCAGACCCGCTTCGACCACATGGCCGTCTTTCATGACCATCAAACGATCCGCCAACAGGCGCACAACGGCGAGGTCATGGGTCACGATGATCGCCGACAGCCCCATATCGCGCACCAACCCGCGCAACAGATCAAGCAGCCGCGCCTGAACAGACACATCAAGCCCGCCTGTGGGTTCGTCCATGAACACCAACCTTGGACCTGTCACCAGATTGCGGGCAATTTGAAGGCGCTGTTGCATCCCGCCGGAAAACGTCGTGGGGCGATCATCGACACGGGTAGCGTCAATTTCAACGCGGCCAAGCCAATCGGTGGCCTTGGCGCGAATGTCGCCATAATGACGTTCGCCCACGGCCATGAGGCGTTCACCCACATTGCCGCCCGCGCTTACGCCCATGCGCAGCCCGTCACGGGCATGTTGATGCACAAAGGCCCAATCGGTCCGTGACAACATGCGGCGCTCAGGTTCGGACATGGTGACGGTATCGCGGGGGCCATCGGTTCGGGTATCGAACACGACCGCGCCTGCGTCAGATGTCAAATGTCCCGCCATGCAGTTGAGCAAAGTGGACTTACCTGACCCGCTTTCCCCGACAATCCCCATGACCTCGCCGGGGTAAAGATCAAACCCCACATCCTTGCAGCCGATATGCTGGCCGTAAAATTTCGTGATCCCTTGGACCGAAAGCAAAGGTGTCATGCCGCGTCCTTTCCGTTCATCGTGCCGGTGTGGCCTGCGACCTGTCTTGCCTCGCAGAAATCAGTGTCTGAACACACAAACATCCGCCTGCCCGCGTCGTCAGTGATCACTTCGTCGAGGTAGCTGTTTTCCGCCCCGCACATCGCGCAGGGGTGATCCGGTTTGGAGGCCTCAAAGGGATGGTCTTCGAAATCGAGTGATACCACCTGAGTGTAGGGCGGCAGCGCATAGATGCGTTGTTCGCGGCCTGCCCCAAACAACTGGATGGCCGCCATATCCCCAAGCTTGGGATTGTCAAACTTGGGGATCGGCGACGGGTCCATGACATAACGCCCCTCAACCTTGACCGGATAATCATAGGACGTCGCGATATGGCCGTGGCGACTGATGTCTTCGTAAAGCTTCACATGCATCAGCCCGTATTCCGCAAGACTGTGCATCTTGCGCGTCTCGCTTTCGCGAGGTTCCAGAAACCGCAAAGGCTCAGGTATTGGCACCTGATAGACGAGGATCTGGCCCTCGCTCAGCGGCTCTTCGGGGATGCGGTGGCGGGTTTGGATGACGCTCGCCTCGGAGGTTTTGGTTGTTGTGGCCACGCCGGCGGTGCGTTCAAAAAACGTGCGGATCGAGACGGCGTTGGTCGTATCATCCGCCCCTTGGTCGATGACTTTGAATCGATCTTGTGGTGTCATCACCGCCGCAGAGACCTGCACGCCGCCCGTGCCCCAACCATATGGCATCGGCATCTCGCGCGATGCGAAGGGCACCTGATAACCGGGGATCGCCAACCCCTTGAGGATCGCGCGGCGGATCATGCGTTTGGTCTGTTCGTCCAGATAGGCGAAGTTGTAATCGCTCATAACAGGCTCCGTGCTGAGAGGTCTCGGCGCAAGGCGGCGGGACCTGTGAAATGGATTGCGTCCATCCCTGCCGCCCGTGCTCCGATGCAGTTGTGCAATCCATCGTCAATGAACACGCACCGCTCTGGCGCAACATCTGCACGGTGGCACAGAAGGGCATAGATTTCGGTTGAGGATTTGATGACACCGACCTCACCGGACACGATTGTCGTGCCGAAGACCTCCAACAATTCGGGATGCGCTTTGCAGCCTTCGGTCCATGTTTCGGCCGACCAATTGGTGATCGCATGGACGGGCGTGCCGGCATTTTTCAGGGTCTCTAAGATGTCCCACGTGCCGGCAATCTTGGCGGGGACTGTGTGTTGATACCGCTCAACATATCGGCCGAGCCGCGCCGCATCATCGGGGTCTGCAATCTGGGATGCCGCCAGCGCAAAAGTCGCCCCCGCATCACAGAACAGGTTCAGCTTGTCAAAGGCGATCCGATCCATGAACGCCTGCGCTTCGACCGCGTCCATCTCATCAGCCCATGCCAAATGCGGCTGCCAGTCAATCAGCACGCCGCCGATATCAAAAACGACAATATCGGGGGTCATTCTGCGGCCTCACGCACAGAGTTCGCGCCTGCCTCTTTACGCAGCTTTCGCACCAGTTCCAATTCGGCTTGGAAATCGACGTAGTGGGGCAATTTGATATGCTCAAGGAACCCTGTCGCCTGAATATTGTCCGCATGATAAAGCACAAATTCAGCGTCTTGCGCGGGGGCGCCTTCGTCTTCCTCACCCAACTCTTCCCAACGTAACGCCCGATCGACCAGCGCCATTGAAATCGCTTTGCGTTCTGTCTGCCCGAAGACCAACCCATAACCACGCGTGAACTGAGGCGGCTCAGATTTAGAACCTGTGAACTGGTTGACGGTTTCGCATTCGGTCAACGTGACCTCGCCAATCTCGATACTGAACCCAAGCTCGGGGATGTCCATTTCGACAGGCACAGAACCGATGCGCAATTCACCCACAAATGCGTGATTGCGCGCATAGCCACGCTGGGTGGAATAGGCCATGCCAAGCGTGAACCCTTCGTCCGCGCGGGTGAGTGCTTGCAGACGCAGTGCGCGCTCTGCGGGCATCTCAAGCGGTTCGCGGGTCAGGTCAGGCGGTGTCGTGTCATCATGCGGGGCCTCTTCGATCAACCCTTCATGGTTGAGGAATTCGGTCACATGGGGGACGTCGCCGGGCACAGCCTCGCGCGTCGCGGCCTCTGGCACCCCTCCGTCAGCAGCGAGTTTGAAGTCCAGCAGACGGTGCGTGTAATCAAACGTTGGTCCCAGAATTTGCCCGCCGGGAAGGTCCTTGAACGTTGCCGAAATGCGCCGATCACAGGCCATTTTGCCGGTGTCCACTGGCAAGGACGCACCAAAACGGGGCAGCGTGGTGCGGTAGGCACGAATGAGAAAGATTGCTTCAATCAGATCGCCGCGCGCCTGTTTGATTGCCAGTGCGGCAAGGTCAGGATCATAAAGCGACCCTTCGGCCATGACGCGGTTGACGGCCAATGCCAGCTGTTCGCGGATTTGCTCGACGCTGAGTTCGGCCACGGAGGTAACACCGCGGCGTTCTTCTGCAAGCCAGGCGTGCGCGTTCTCGATCGCGCGCTCACCGCCTTTGACGGCGACATACATCAGACTGTTCCTTTCTGCGTGACGATTGTTGTGCGTGGCAAAGCCGCCACGCGGTCGCCGTTCGTAAAGATGAAATCAAGACCAAGAGGGAAATGCCCTGCATTCTGCTGAAACGCCTCTATTTCAGGCAATGACAAGGCATGTGTTTCCTTGATGCCGGGGCCAGACAATGTGGCGCCAGTCTGCTCTAACCGACCTGCCTGAACGATCAGCGTGGCGGACCGGTCCGGGTATTGAGGCGAGCCAACTTGATAAGCACTTAACGGCGTAAGGTCTGTCCAAGCGCCGACCGCGAACATGCAATGAGACGGCCCGACGACCGGCGCGCCTGTATGAAAAGCGACCCAGGCGCGCACCGCATCGCACTCCAGCGCGCCCGCCAGATGCACGGGGGTGTCAGGGTCACACAAGGTCAGCAAAACGGCTCCCGTAGCGGGGGAAAGGGGCGCTGGCGGCGCGGCACCAGTGACCCTATGGATCGTGCCGGGACGCGCCATTGCTTCCATCACCTGACGGAACGCAGCCGCTGAGGCGATGGCGGGGTCGGCAAATCCACCGCTGAGGGTCTGGGCCTGCATCAGTCTTCTCCTCTTACCATCGTAAAGAAATCAACCTTTGTGGCGGCCGCTTTGGCGGCACGCGCGTCCTTCTTGGCAGTCTGTTCCGCCTCAAGCACGTCCAACACTTTCGTCCGCAAAGTCGTTGCTGCTGTGGTTTGCATCAGGGCGTCCACCACAGCCACGGCCTCTGCATCGGCCTTGTTGCGCCCTTGGATATACGCATGGCCGACCTCGCCTGTCGCAAGTGTCAGCGCACAGCGTGTCACAGTGACCTCACCCAGATTGAACGGACTTCCAGTTGCACCGGCGCGGGCGCGCACCATGGTGCTGCCGACCTCGGGCGCACGAAGCCATGTGAAAGCGGGGCGTGTCATGGTCTCGTCCAGCAGGCCCGCAACGCGTCCCGTGGGGGCTTTGGCCATAAGGCCGAGCCAGCGCTGGCGCGGTGCGTTGTCTTCGCTGATATCTTTCATCTCGACAACTTTTCGAATTTCTATACAACTAGACATATCATAACATATTGCTTCGATTCCCCCAGCGGAGATTTGTGAATTTTGCGTGACACCTCCTCCAAAACGCCGATCTGGCAGGCCATTGCGCAAGCTTTGCGCAGTGAATTGGCCGAGGGCCGCTATGCGCCCGGCGACAAGCTCCCGACCGAGGCGGCTTTGGCTGAACGGTTCGGCGTCAACCGCCACACCGTGCGCCATGGGATTTCTGCGTTGGTGGACGAAGGGCTCATCCGCACGCGTCGCGGTGCGGGGGCTTTTGTGGCCTCAACGCCCACCGATTATCCCATCGGGCGCAAGGTCAGGTTCCATGACAATCTCATCGCGGCGGGACGGTTGCCCGAAAAGCGCGTCCTGCTGGTTGAAGACCGGTTCGCAACAGACGGCGAGGCAAAAGCACTCGCCATCAAAGCGGGTGATCCAGTTTGTTCCTACCACGGGCTATCCTTGGCCGACGCACAACCTATTGCAGTGTTCGAAAGCGTCTTTCCATTGGCGCGGACCTCAGGCATTTCAGCGGCTTTTGGCGCGCAAGGCAGCGTCACCGAAGCTTTGGCCAGCGTAGGTGTGGCAGATTACACTCGTGCGTCGACGCGGCTGACGGCGGTGCGCGCGGGCGCGACACAGGCCTTGCATCTACAAATCGCTGAAGGTGACCCGTTGCTGCGATCCTCCAGCGTGAATGTCGACCTGGCAGGCAGCCCCATCGAATACGGGCGCACATGGTTTGTCGGGGATCGGATCACACTGACCTTGGAAAACTAAAACGGCCCCGCCTGAAACAGGCGAGGCCGATGCGTTCCGATGGGCAGGGCTACTCGAGACCCATGCAGTTCGCGTAATAGGTCACTGTCGCAGGCCAATCCGAAAAGATGCCCTCAACTCCCACGTCCTGCGCAAGAACGTCGATCAATTCATACATGACGCCGTCGCTGTTCACCGCATTTGAGATGGACTGATAATACCAACCCCCACCATTCACGAGCGGGCCAGAGCGTTCGATGGTCCATGTGATGATGTTGAGGTCCGCAGCCTTGGCCTGAATGGCCAACTCAGATGGCACCATTTCACCGCCTTCAAGTGTGACCAGCATCCATGTGGGCGGCGCGATGTAGTTGACGCCCATCGCCTTCAGCTCTTCCATCGTGTTGGGCCATGTTGATGCATCCATCGGCGAGTAGCCTTCAATGTCGTACTCATCCATCAGATATACGGCTTGCGCACCGAATTCTGGCGCGGCCTCAATCCAATAGAGTACATCTTCGAGGTTGAACGACTGCAACCAGACGTCCGCCGCGGGAACACCAGCGGCGACGTATTCATCAACTAGCTTTTGCGCGTAATCTTCTTGCGTAAACCCGTTGAACGGCATCTCGACCGACGGCGATTTCAATTCAGGGGTGAACCGCGCACCTAAGTCGCGGAATAGCTCGATGGACTCCGCATGGGTCATCAGCATCGCCGGTTCGGCAGAATAAAGGTCCGTACGCCAGCCAGCGGTGCCGCCAAGATAGGCCTCGACGGTCGTCGCGGATCCATCGGCGGCGTCCATCTTGGGCGTTAGCGTGCGGTATTCGTCCAGTGTAATTTCGGATGTGCGGCACTCGGCTGCTGCACTTGCGTCGCCATTTGCTGGTGTGAATGGCGTGGTGCAGGTTGAGGCCAATGGCGTGGCAAGGATGTTGGTCGTTGTATGCAAATCGTTCTGCGCGTGACGACACACCAGTTCAAGATCTTCGGTGAAAGTCACATCACATTCCAGAATACCGGCCCCCATCAGCGCCGCCGCGCGGTTGGATTCAACCGTGTGCTCTGGAAATTGCATCGGCGCACCGCGATGACCAATGGAAAACGAAGACATGGATGCCTGTTGGTTTTGGCAAGACTGCAACTGATCTTTCAGTGGGCCGTCTTCCATCCGTTCAATCAAATAGTACGGACGCGGACCGTATTCAACGCGGTCAACCGTTTGTGCGATGGCAGGTGCCGCGGCAAGCGCCGCTGTCGTGAGTGCGATGAAACGAAGCATGATATTCCCCTTTGGTGCTCATTTTGGCTCGGGGTAATCGCGTTGTGTGACCGTCCCATAACAGAAACGTCAGAGGTTTATGAAAGCAGGCCGGCAAAGGCTAGTCTTCGTATTTTTCCAAGAACACCTCGGCTTTCATGGCCCGAAAATCGTCCAATGCCGCGCGCAATGCATCATGGTTCCAATCCCACCACGCCAGCGATATAAGGCGGTCCGCAATATTGCGCGGTTGGCGCAACCGTAGCGGTTTGGCGGGCGTGCCAGCGACGATTGTGTAGGGATCGACGTCCTTCGTGACCACGGCCCCCGCCGCTACGACAGCGCCGTCGCCCAAGGTCACCTCTGGCTTGATCATGGCACCTGCACCAATCCATGTGTCGTGCCCAATGTGGGCGATACGGGATCGGCGATGCGCAAAAAACGCCTCGTCCTGCGGTGTGTCATCCCAATAATCCGCTGATCGATAAAGGAAATGGTGACAGGCGGCTGTGTCCAAAGGATGATCCGTCGCACCGATCCGGCTGAATGCCGCGATGTTGGCGAATTTTCCAATTCGGGCGTTTGCGATGTCGGCGTAACGGTCGCAATAGGCGTAATCCCCGAAGGTCGCATTATTCAGCCTGCTGCCGTGCCCGATTTCGACATAGGCGCCAAAGGTGCTGTCGGTGATATCACAATCGGGGTGGATGAAAGGGTCGACAGCGCTCAGTCTTGGCATGATCAGAACTCCCTTTCTTCGCCAGAAAAGCGAAAGAACTTACCCGTTTCTGCAAGCGTCAGCCCTGCTGAAATATCAAGGATGCCTGCTGCAAACTCTCCTGGGTCCTCTTCTGCGTCCATCCCCCCCATGTCCGTGCGGACCCAGCCCGGATCCACAAGGACGACAGGGATACCGGCGGGCTCCAGCATTGTGGCTAGGCCTTGCATCACTTTGTTCAGCGCGGACTTCGAGGCGCGATAGGCGATTTGTGTCGGCTTGCGATACCCCATCCAAGCCATTTGAGACGACACAGTCAGAATCTTTGGCGCGCTACTTTCGCGCAAGCGCGGCAGCACCGCTTGGGCCACGGCCAAAGGGGCAATCGTGTTGACCGTCAGGGTATGGGCAAACCCGTCCCAGTCCATATTCAACGGCGTTTGTTGATCCGCATCCGGCCTGATGACACCTGCATTGTTAATCAAGACATCAACTGGTGGAACATTTGTCAATTGCGCGGCGATGCGGGCCGGATCATCTAAGGCAAGCGGCACAGTTCCGTCCCGCCCGTCGCGTGTCGTACCAATAACGGTATGTCCGCGCGCAGCGGCACCTGCCGCCAATGCCGCCCCGATGCCTCGGTTCACACCCGTAATAAGATAGGTGGTCATCCGTCCTTGGATCCGATCAATTTGCCGCGCAACCAGCCGGACAGCCAGTCCATCAGCATGACCATGATGATGATTAGAATGATGTAATAAGCGACCTCTTCCCAGTCCTTTTGGGTTTGGATCGCCTGCGTCAGCATCAAGCCGATTCCGCCGCCTGTGATCGCGCCGATGATTGTCGCGGACCGGGTGTTGGATTCGAGGAAATAGAGGACTTGCGCCAGCAAAACTGGCACGACCTGCGGGATAACCCCGAACCGATACCGTTGGAGAGGCTTGGCACCCGTCGAGGTCACGCCTTCAATCTGCTTATCGTCGATGTTTTCAAGCGCCTCAGAGAACGTTTTGCCGAAGGTGCCTGTATCGGTAATCAAGATCGCCAATGCACCGGTCAACGGGCCCGGTCCGAACGCCCGAGCAAGAACCACGGTCCAGATCAACGCATCCACGCCACGCACAAAATCAAATAGGCGGCGCGTGGCAGCACGCAACAGCAGGATCGGCGTAAATCGCTTTGCGGCCATAAAGGCCAGCGGCAGCGCGATTATCGCAGCCCCCATCGTCCCAAGGAATGCCATCAGGATCGTTTCACCAATGGCCCATGCAATATCCTTATGGCGCCACATTTTGTTGTGCCAAAAGTCCGAAACCGCGCCGCTGATGTTGCCCCGGTCTGGGTCAATCTGTGCGCCGAAAAGGATCTGCCCGAACCCCACGCCGTGATAGGGGCTGTCGAGCGTGAACCAAAACAGCTCCCAGCCCGCGAAATAATTGAAGACCTCGGTTCTAGATCCCGTGAGCGTGATCCGCCCTTCGGGGGTGGTGATCGCGACACGGCGGTCGGACGCGTTGATCCATTCTGGCAGGTCAGCGGGCAGATTGGTGGTGACTGTGCGGCCTTCGGCCTGCGCCGCGACCAGACCAAAGCCCGGGATGTACACCTCGGTGCGGTTGTCAGGCAAGAAACGCACAATCGTGTCACCGCCCAGATCAACCATGACAATATCTGTGCCGCTGACCCAAGACGGCCGTTCGCCTTCGGGGAATGCGCCCTTGCGCTCACCCTCAACCGCATAGGCGATTTCGCCGTTCCGGTTGTCGCGGGTGACGTGAACCTTGTGGGACCAAACATCTGACGTCAGCGTGCGCGCGTTGTCCATATTCGCCCGCTGGACCAAGCCCGGCACATCAAACGCAAAGAAGATGTAGGTGAAATAAACGAAGATCAGCGCAGGCACACCAAAAGCGAACAAACGCTTCCGGCGAAACAGACCTTCTGCGTTTGCCTTAGTGGCTTGAATATCTAAGGAGCTCATTGCGCCTGCCCTTCGGTCAAAAGGTTGCGGTAGCGGCTTGAAACCTGGTCGAAGAAGACGATCGTGCCGAACAGAAGCACAAAGATCGCGGCGGCCTCATCGAAGCGGCCTGGCCCCCATGCCATCGCATTGCGCAGCTCGTACCCAAGGCCGCCTGCGCCGACAAAGCCGAGGATCGCCGAAGCGCGAATGTTGATTTCAAACCGTAGCAGAGTGTAGCTGACATAGTTGGGTGCGACCTGCGGCAACACGCCCAGCATCATCCGCTGTGTCCATGTGGCCCCGGTTGACGTCAACCCTTCGACAGGCTTGAGGTCGGCGTTTTCGGCAACCTCGGAAAACATCTTGGCCAGCGCACCGGCGGTGTGCAGCGCAATCGCGATCATCGCAGGCACTGGCCCACCGCCCAGAATAAAGATCAGAACCAGCGCGATCACTATCTCGGGGATCGCACGCAGAATGTCGGAAAATCGGCGAAACAGCGGGATCAAGCGCGGCCATTTCGCAAGGCCCCGCGTCCCCAACAGCGACAGGATCAGGCCACCAATAGCGCCGATGATCGTCGACATCGCCGCGATATTGATCGTTTCGATAAGGGCCGGGAAAAACTTGGCAATCAGGCTTGGCAGGTCGGCGCGCTTTTCCCACGCCTCGGCCAGCACTTCGCCAGGGTAGTCGCCAATCTGATGCAACCCCTCCCAGAACCCGCCCGCATTGCGCTCATCGGCAATGTTGAAACCGGACACCATCAAGACCATGAAAATCAGTAGCGCCAAACCGCTGTAAAGCCTGCGCCGCCCGACCTGCGCGAGGTAGCTTGCGCGAATATCGCCGACGCTTGGCGCGCCTGCCGTGTCTGTTGCTGTCATAATGTCCCCACACAAAAATGCCGACCGCCCCCAAAGCTGAAGGCGGCCGGTGTCGTCATGAAAATATCTTAGTTGCCAATCACAGACTGACGGGCGGCAACAATGCTTTCGTATGTTGCGTGGGTCACGGGCACGAAGCCAAGCGTATCTCCCGCAGCGACGCCATACGCACAATCCTGATCGCGCTCATAAAGCGTGTCGACCAGTTCGGTCATCGTCGCCTTGACGTCTTCTGGCAGGTCGGCGCGGAGAACAACCGGACCTTCAGGGATCACGTTAGAGATCCAGATCTGCTGCAAATCGTTCATGTCGACAAGACCCGCATCAACCGCACGACGCAGTGCACCGGAGTTGTAGCCATCTTCCCATTCACCCTGCGCATCAGCCCAAGTCACGCCAGCGTCGATGTCACCGTTTGCCACAGCAATGATCGTTTGCTCGTGACCACCGGTGAATTTGACTTCACCAAAATAGTCGCCAGATTCCATCGTCGCACCAGTCGTCTGAGGGATTTCGATGGATGGGATCAGGTAACCGGATGTGGAGTTCGGGTCACCAAAACCAAAGACTTTGCCTTGCACGTCTTCCAAGGCTTCGATGCCGCTGTCGACGCGGGCAAAGCCGATGGAATGATAACCGATGGAGCCATCAAGGTTCTGCTTCACGAGCACGGGCTCAACGGCTTCGGGGTCTTGTAGATAAGTCGCTGCATAAGAGGATGCACCGAGCCATGCCATGTCGATTGTGCCGCCCAGAAGGCCCTGGATCACACCGTTATAGTCGGCAGGGGCGAACAGCTTTGTCTCAACACCCAGCGCTTCAGTCGTGTAATCCTGCATGCAGGCATAGTTGTTCATACGGTCCTGTGCATTCTCACCACCAAGAATGCCAATGCGGAATTCGGTGATTTCTTGTGCAAACGTAGGGGTGGCCAAGGCCGTGGTTGCCAACGCGGCAGCGATAAACTTTTTCATCAGTGTCTCCATAGAGGGAATTGAGCGCCGTGTGGCGCAGGTAAACTGGCTTAGGCATAGACCTTCGCTGGGCGGACCTTTGACCTGTCCAGTGTTTCGATTTCGGTGGATGTGGCGGCTTCCGAAAAGTCCGCGCCAGCCCCGTAGATGTCGCGCGCGACACCAGTTGTGAGTTGTTCGGGTGTGCCGTCAAACACGATACGGCCATCGCGCATGCCAATCACGCGGTCACAGTAGCGGCGCGCGGTATCCAACGTATGCAGGTTTGCGATGACCATGCGGCCATCTTCTTCGTGAATGTCGCGCAGGGATTGCATCACGACCTGCGCGTTCATAGGATCAAGCGAGGCAATGGGTTCGTCTGCCAGAATGATTGCAGGGTCCTGCATCAGCGCGCGCGCAATGGCAACGCGCTGTTGCTGACCACCTGAAAGCGCTTCGGCACGTTTGGACGCCTGTTCAGCGATGCCAAGACGGTCCAGAATATCGATGGCTTTGTGAATATCGGACTGAGGATAGAGGTTGAACATCGTCGCCAGCGTTGAGCGGCGGTTCAACGTGCCGTGCAACACATTCGACACCACATCCATGCGCGGCACCAGATTGAATTGTTGGAAGATCATCGCGCAGCGCGACTGCCACTGACGCCGCGCAGCCCCGCGCATCGCCGTCACGTCTTCGCCCTCAAACAGGATTTGGCCGCTCGACACATCACTGAGCCGATTTAGCATCCGCAACAGCGTGGACTTACCAGCGCCAGATCGTCCGATGATGCCAATCATCGCGGGTTCATCAATCTGGATATTGGCTGCGTCTACGGCGATTTTGTCGCCAAAACGTTTTGTCAGTCCGGTAATGCTTAGCATGTCATCCCCCGATGCGTTCTCGGAGTTGCTAAGCCTGCAATTCAACACTTGGGTGACAGTTTTGAATCAGATTTTTGATGGTTTCTTAATGGCTACGTGACAGCAAGTCGGCCGATCAAAGGTGCCGGGCCTCAAAATCCACAACAAAATCGCGGTTGCAACACACTTGGGGCCAATTCCGTCATATACTTGTTACATGAACGCTCCCCCGGCTAATGTGATCCCATGAAACGCTATATTATCACTTTCCTGGCAACCTTCTTGGCCTTTCCCGCTGCGGCACAAACGCAGACGACGGATGTGACTTGTGATGACAGTGCGCGGTTGGAACAGATGCTGAGCACTGTGATGCGGGCCGAACGGCGGGCCTTTGGCCTGCGTGGGCCCGAGACACTGCTTGAGGTCTGGATTGACCCGCGCACGCAGGATTGGACCTTGGTACAGACCTACACCAATGGCACGTCCTGCATCATTGCGATGGGCGAACACTGGGAAGACTTAGAACCTGCACCAGCGTAAACGCGGCTAAGCCTCCTCAAGGCGGTCTGTCGCAGGGGCTGGTGATTGACTGAGGTGAGTCATCTGTTCGCCTCCTTCGTCACACACTGTTAAAAGTGCGCCTCCGAGTCCGGTAACCTGCGTCATGCCGGTTGGCCATCTTCCGGCGTCAGGAAACTAACCGCGACGGCGGATAGTGCGACCATGAACGCTGCGATCCCCAGCATCAGGGGCAGCCCCCCGACCTGATAGCTCAGCCCCGACGCCAGCGTCCCAATCAAACGCCCTGCTGCGTTTGCCATGTAGTAGAACCCCACATCCATCGTGACACGTTCCAACTTGGTGAAAGACAGGATCAGAAAGGAATGAAGCGAGGAATTCACCGCAAACAAAGCCCCGAACGCAAACAGCCCCGCAACCAAGCTGAGTGTCAGCCAATTCTGCTGGCCATCCGCAACCAAAGCCGCCATGGCCAATACGGCCGGCACAATCGCAAGCGCCCAAGCCCAGCCGCGTGCCGCTGCAATTAGCTCAGCGGTGGGGCGCGATTTGGCGCGCAGGATACGCGGGGCGTTGGCCTGCACTATCCCATATAAAATGACCCACACGGCCATAAAAGTTCCGATCAAGAAGAACGCCGTGCGATTGCCTGCGGTCGTGCCATCCGACAAAACCGCGTAGAAATAGATCGGGATCCCGACCACGAACCAGACATCACGCGCCCCGAACAGAACGACCCGCGCAGCACTGAGCCAGTTGACGTTGGGCGATTTCGAAAAGACTTCGGAGATTTTTGCGTCCTTGCGACCTTTGGGCAGGCCCGCTGGCATGAACATGAACACGGCGATCAGGATTACCGCCAACACCGCCGCCATTCCAAGCACCGCACCGACAAAGCCCACCGTCGCCAGCAGCGCGGCGCCCAGCAGAAACCCCACACCTTTGACCATATTCTTGGATCCCGTCAGCAGGGCGACCCAGCGGAACAGCCCGGCATCACCAGCAGGCGCCAGCAATTTGACCGCAGACTTGGACGACATCTTGGCCAGATCCTTGGCGACGCCACTTGCCCCCTGCACCAACATCACAAACACCACCGACGCCCCAACAGCCCATGCGGGATCAAGCTGCGCCAGCGCCAACAAGGCGACGACTTGCAACCCAATCCCCGCATATAGCGTCGACGTCAGCCCGAACCTCGCTGCGATCCAGCCGGCGCATAGGTTCGTCACGACGCCTGCGATCTCGTACAGCACAAACAGATAGGCCAGCTGTACGGGCGAAAAGCCCAGCGTGTGAAAGTGCAACAGCACCAGCATCCGCAACGCCCCATCTGTCAGCATGAACGCCCAGTACGCCGCTGTCACCGCGATGTAGGCCGAAAGACCTTCGGGCCGCGCTGTGGTCACAGATTGTCCCCGACCAAGAACGCCACATCTACCAAGCGGTGTGCATAGCCCATTTCGTTGTCATACCACGCATAGATTTTCACCTGCGTGCCGTTGATCACCATGGTCGATAGCGCATCCACGATGCTTGAGCGTTCATCATTGGTGTAATCCGTCGACACCAGCGGGCGTTCTTCGTAGCCTAGAATGCCGTTCAAATCGGCCTCGGACGCGGCTTTGAAAAGGGCGTTTACCTCTTCTGCCGTCGTTGCGCGTTCAACTTCAAACACACAGTCGGTCAGTGAGGCGTTCAGAAGCGGCACCCGTACTGCGTGGCCATTCAGGCGTCCCGTAAGCTCAGGGTAGATCAGCGTAATCGCCGTTGCACTGCCCGTCGTCGTCGGGATCAGAGAGTTGAGCGCAGATCGCGCACGGCGCAAATCCTTGGCTGGGCGATCTACGATGGTCTGCGTGTTCGTCACATCATGGATCGTGGTGATGGATCCGTGTTTGATGGTCAGGTTCTCATGGATCACCTTCACAACCGGAGCAAGACAGTTCGTCGTGCAACTAGCCGCGGTCACGATACGGTGGCGGTCCGCATCATAGATGTGGTCGTTCACGCCGTAGACGATATTCGCCGCATCGCCGTCCTTGACCGGAGCTGACACGACGACCTTCTTTACGCCTGCCTCAAAGTAGGGTTCGATCTTGGCCTCGCTCTTGAACACGCCCGTACAGTCGATGACCACATCGACACCGTCCAGCAGCAGATCGGCAATGTCACGTGTCCCGATAAACGGAAGGCGCGTGCCATCAATGGTGACGCTGTCGTCATCATGGGCAAATTCGGCGTCCCAACGCCCATGCACCGTATCAAACTCTAGCAGATGCGCGTGCATCTCAGGATCACCCACTGCGTCGTTGATCCACGCGATCTTTACCCCCCGTGCCAACAGGGGTTTCAAGGCGAGCTTACCAATCCGGCCAAGGCCGTTCAGGGCGTAGACAGTCATTGGTCTATCCTTCGTATTTGATTTGGCCGATGTCATCCACGGCCTTTTGCAGGGAAATACGATCAAGTGACGCAATCGGCAGGGCGGTAAATCCCGTCATGCGGTTACGCAATGCGCCATAGGTCTGACGGAATGCGAGGCTTTTTTCTACGTCCGTGCCCTGAACTTTGACCGGGTCAGGCAGACCCCAGTGTGCGCTAATAGTCTGACCCTGCCACGCGGGGCATTCTTCGTTTGCGGCCTGATCACAAACGGTGAACACAAAATCAAGGGCCGGAGCATCCTCGGTCTGAAACTCCCCGATGTTCTTGGCCCGCAAAGCTGACACGTCATGGCCATTATGCCCGAGCACCTCTAAGGCGAAGGGGTTTAGGTCTGATTTCGGCTTGGTGCCTGCAGAATAGACGTTGAAACGATCCGGCGCGAGGTCGCGCAGGATGGCTTCGGCAAAGATTGAGCGCGCTGAATTGCCAGTACAGATGAACAAGATATTGAACTTTTGATCCGTCATTTCAGGAATCCTATGCGAGGCATCAGTGGAGAACGGAGAACAGATTTCGGGTCGTCCCCGACAACAGTCGTAAAGAAGAAACCCAATCGTCGCTTGCGTCGCCTCCATATCCACCGCGTAGCGCAGCGATGTGCCGACCCGCTCTTGGCTGATCAGGCCGGTTTGCATCAGCGAGGAAACATAGCTGGAAAGCGTATTGGGCTTGAGGCCAAGAGCATTCGCAAGTTCCGTCGCAGGAACCCGATCAGGATAGCGCCGCATGAGGAGCCGGAACACGGCGAGCCGTTGCGGATGGCCAAGCGTTGAAAGTCGGTCGGGAATCAGTTTGTCCATACTTCATGAATAAGTGAAGTATGGTTCAGGCTAAAGTGAAGGTTTTGTGACACTGAGCCTGGCGCTCAGCGGAGAAAATCCCTGTAAAGAGCGGTCGATATGCGATCTTGGGTTAACTGGTCTGCGTGTATGCACGCTGGTTTCCAGCCGGCGATATCAGACTGAAAAACTAGCCTATTCGGTTCGCTGTATCCAGCCAACTCACTATATCTTTCCGAGGCGCGCCCAAGAACTCGGCAGGTTGTCGAGGATCAAATATATGCTTTCTTGGATCAAAAACGCTTGGCCCGCGCGCCGTTCTCTTCTTGACCCAAATAGCAGCAATGCAGTTCGCTTCATCCATTTCCGCAATATATCTGTCCATAGCTTCCCCGCCCCCAGTGTGTAACGTTTTCATGACGCTAGAATACTTGGAACGATTCGAAAAGTATCCCAGCGGTCTGATGGCTGTCCCGGATGCGCCTTGATCTTTGGGCATCCGTTCGCAATTGAGACTAAAGGCTGATGATGCACGGACCACGGCCGACTGAAGCAATTGATCTGTGCATCCACTTCGACCTGATGGTCAAATTGCAATGAGGCAGACCTCACCAAGGCGTCGGCGAACGGCCAGCACCGTTCGCCGAAATCACTTAGATGTCGATGCCCTCTGCGATAGTCAGAGCATCTTCTAGTTCGACACCGAGGTAGCGCACTGTGCTATCGACCTTCGTATGGCCCAGCAAAAGTTGCACTGCGCGCAGGTTGCCGGTCTTGCGGTATATCTCGGCAGCTTTGGTTCGGCGGAGCGAATGGGTACCGTAGCCGCTCGGCTCCAACCCAATCGATGTCACCCAATCACGAACGAGCCGACCATATTGACGTGTTGAGATGTGTGGGCGGTCGTGGAAGCGGCTCGGAAACATGAAGCGGCAACCAATCATCTCCGGTGACCTCGTCCAAGCAATGACGGCATCTCTTGTGTTTTCAGTCAGTTCAAACTGAACCGGCTTTTTGGTCTTGCTTTGGATCACAGAAACGCGTTCGCGAACGCGATCATCTTTGACCAAGTCAGTCACGGCGAGTTTGACCAGATCGCAGCCCCGCAGTTTGCTATCGATTGCTATGTTGAACAGCGCAAGGTCGCGAAGGTAGCCTGCAAGTTCGAGGCGCGCGCGGATTGCCCAGACTTGTTTGGGAAGCAGCGGGCGTTTCTGCCCGATGATCCGACCTTTGTTCCATGCTTTGCGCTTAGGGGTGACTGCAGGAAGTTGGACTCTTGGCATGATTTGCCTCCAATCCTCCCTCCAAACCCAGTCGTCAGCACCGCGCTGACACCAAAAGCATAGCATTGGATTGAATTGCCGTCCTTGGACGCGCGTGCAGGCGGCATTTCTAAGACCGCATCGCGCCGCAACAAGCCACACCTGAGCCTTTCGCGCTTTATCTTCGCCGCTATTGGTTTGAATGACCACTTTTCCTGCTGCGAAGCTACATGAAAAATTACGCAGTGGCAGCATTATCCTTGCTGCGAGCGCACGCAGCGAGAAATCGCCGCTTCCGCAATGGGCTCACAGCGGTCACCAAGCGACGATTGCTGCATGGCTGCTTACGGTAGGCGAACGGCTTGCACCGCTCGCCTAAAGTTCAAATGTCGATCTTCTCTGCAATGCTTAGGGCATCTTCGACTTCGACGCCCAAGTACCGAACAGTGCTATCGATCTTCGTGTGGCCAAGAAGCAGTTGTACTGCTCGCAAGTTCCCTGTTTTACGGTAGATTTCAGCGGCCTTCGTCCTGCGCATTGAGTGCGTACCGTAGCCGCTGGGTTCTAAGCCAATTGCTGCGACCCAATCCCTGACAAGTCGGCCGTATTGGCGTGTTGAAATGTGGGGATGGTCGTGGAACCGACTTGGAAACATGAAGCTGCCTCTCAACATTTCTGGACTTTTGACCCAGTTAGCAACGGAATCACGCGTGTTTTCAGTCAGTTCAAACTGAACCGGCCGCTTTGTTTTGCTTTGCACCACCGAAACACGTTCGCGCACTTGATCAGCGTTTACGAGGTCGCTCACCTTGAGACATACCAAATCGCATCCGCGCAACTTGCTATCGATCGCGACATTAAAGAGCGCCAGATCTCACAAATTGTTTGCCAGTTCGAGACGCGCTCGGATGGCCCAGACCTGTTTTAGTCGCAACGGGCGCTTTTGCCCGATGAGGCGACCTTTGTTCCAAGCTCGTTGTTTGGGGGTGATTGCTGGAAGTTGTACTCTAGGCATATTTTGCCCTCCATACCGCCCTCCAAACCCAAGCGTCGGCATCGCGCTGACGATGGATACTAGCACGATTGCTATGACTGCTTTGGACTTATCATATAGGTGTACCATGCCGCGTATGCATCAGACCGCTGTGAGCCCATAGTGCCAAATGCTGCAATCCCCATGAACGGCAGCTATTCAACAATCTCTTTGAAACTGTCTACCCAACGCTCTTGATGTGTGGGATCCGCTGGCCAAGTGATAACTCGCTTGCAGAACTGACTAACGCGTCGGCGTCGATATGAAATTGCCTATATAGATCAGCGATAGAGCCCGTTTGCCCAAAGTGCTCGACCCCGTGGGAAATCGTTTGATGCCCCCAAACACCGCCGAGCCATGACAAGGTTGCCGGATGGCCGTCGATGACGGTGATCAGGACGCAGTTTCGTGGCAGGCCTTGCAGTAAAGTTTCGATATGCGAAGCAGCAGCTTTATTACCGTTTGCCCGCGCCCGTTGTGCGGCCGTCCAGCCTGCATTCAAGCGGTCAGCGGATGTCACGGCGAGGACACCGACATCGCGACGACCTTCTCCGATCATACCCGCTGCCTTGATGGCTTCTGGGGCAACTGCGCCTTGGTATGCAATAACCACTTCGCAGTTGGGTCCGGGTTCGCGTAACCAGTAGGCCCCATCAATTGCGCCTTGTTTAAAGGCATCATCAACACGCTTGCCAGGCTGTTCAATCGGGTTGGTAGTCAGGCGCAAATAGACCGATCCGCCTGTTTCGTCTCTCAGCCATGTCCGTTCATCAGGGTCGCTTTCACCGTCTTTTTGGAGGTGGCCGAACGACCACTCCATAATCACGGCCAGCTCGTCAGCAAAAGCAGGTTCGAATGCGGCGAGGCCATCTTGGGACATGCCTATCAGCGGGGACGCGATGGATTGGTGCGCGCCGCCCTCATATGACAGCGTGACGCCCGATGGCGTGCCAACAATCATAAATCGCGCGTCTTGATAGCAGGCGTAATTCAGGGCATCCAAACCGCGAGACACGAACGGGTCATAAACCGTGCCAATAGGAAAAAGTCGTTTACCAAACACCGAATGCGACAGGCCAGCCGCTGCCAAAAGCAGGAACAGGTTCATTTCTGCGATGCCCAACTCGATATGTTGGCCCTCTGGCATAAATTCCCATTTTGCAGTCGATGGGATGTTTTCGGTTTTGAAGGTGTCTTCTTGGTGGTCACGCGCGAACAATTTGCGACGGTTCACCCACGGACCAAGGTTGGTTGTGCCGGTTACGTCAGGCGATGTCGTTACGATGCGGTCGGCGAGTGTGCTGTCCCCTTTCGACAGGTTATCGAGGATCTTGCCAAACGCCATCTGCGTCGAGATTTCGCGATCTGACGTCAGCTCAATCATTGGGACGTCAACAACGTCGTCATGGTAACGACGCGTACCTTTTGCGAAGAACGGTGCCTTTTTCAGCTCGGTTTCAAACGTAACAGGGTCAGCAATGGTCGCGAATTTGTCCCACTCTTGGCCTTGCGCAACACCCATAAAATCTTGCCATTCAGCCATCTGGGTTTTGTTCATCAAGCCGCCGTGGTTGTCTTTGTGGCCTGCAATCGGAGTGCCCCATCCCTTGATGGTATAGGCAAGAAAGCAAACGGGACGGTCATGGTCGATCTTGGCGAATGTGTCGGCCATCGTCTGCACGCAGTTGCCACCCAAATTTTCCATCAATGCTGCAAGCTCTGCATCGCTGCGCCGCTCTATCAACGCAGTGACATCGCCCTGATTGCCAAGGGCGTCCATCAGGCGTTCACGCCACACGGCACCGCCCATAAACGTCAGCGCTGAGTACAATTGGTTCGGACAGTCATCGATCCACTGACGCAGTTTATCGCCACCAGTCTCCTCGAAGGCCGCACGTTGCAAATGGCCGTATTTGACCCGGACAACGTCCCAACCGAAGGCATCAAATATCTGCTCAACTCGCTTGAATAGCCCTTCGCGAACGACGCCATCTAGCGACTGACGGTTGTAATCGATGATCCACCAGCAATTGCGCAAATCGTTTTTCCAGCCCTCCTGCAAGGCTTCGTAGATGTTGCCCTCGTCCAGTTCCGCATCGCCCACAAGTGCTATCATCCGGCCCATTTTCTGGTCGTGTCCCCATGATTTGGCTTGGATGTAATCCTGCACAATTGACGCAAACGAAGTGACCGCAACACCCAGGCCAACCGAGCCAGTCGAAAAGTCGACATCATCGATGTCCTTAGTGCGCGATGGATAACTTTGCACGCCACCATAGCCGCGAAAATTCTCCATCTTCTCACGCGACTGATTGCCCATCAGATACTGGATGGCGTGGAAAATCGGGGAAGCATGCGGTTTGACAGCGACCCGATCTTCTGGCCGCAGTGTATGGAAATACAGTGCCGTCATAATCGAAACCATCGACGCAGAAGATGCCTGATGCCCGCCAACCTTAATGCCATCCGCTTTGGAGCGAATATGGTTGGCATTGTGGATCATCCAGTGGGACAGCCACAAAAGGCGTTGTTCAATGGTCTTGAGGTGCGCGGACATATCGGCGTTCCTTTAGGCTGCGTTTTTAATTGAAGGCTTAGGCAAGGCCTGTGCGAGATCGGCAAGCACGTCATCCACGCCTTCAAGGCCAATAGACAGGCGCACGAGGCCTTCACTGATGCCATGTTCCGCCAATTCTTCTGTGGTATAGGTTGAATGTGTCATGCTGGCAGGGTGCTGCACCAAAGTTTCAGCGTCGCCCAAAGAAACTGCGCGTGAGATCAATTCCAGTCGGTTCATCATCTCGATGCCTGCTTGCTTACCACCCGTCAACTCAAAGGCAATCATACCACCAAACTGGGACATCTGCTTTTGTGCTAGATCGTGCTGCTCGAAACTCTCCAACCCCGGGTACCATACTTTTTGAACGGCAGGGGACGCGTCTAGCATCTGTGCAACGGTTGCCGCACTGCTGCAATGACGATCCATGCGCAGCTCAAGCGTTTTAAGTCCGCGCAAGATCAGCATCGAATTGAAAGGAGCAATTACCGCGCCGGTCATGTCCTTCATTCCTTGAAGTCGGATGTCTGTGATCAATTCCGTAGATCCCACCAAAAGACCCGCTACGACATCGCCGTGTCCTCCAAGATATTTTGTCGCAGAATGCAGAACGATATCCGCGCCATGTTTGATTGGCTGCGTCAGGTACGGCGTGGCATAAGTGTTGTCGACGACCACTTGCGCGCCGCCTGCGTGGGCAATGTCGGCAACGGCGGCGATATCTACCAAGCGCATGTTCGGGTTGGCGGGCGTTTCAAAGTAAACGACTTTGGTCCTGTCAGACATCGCCGCTTTTAGGTTTTCGGCCTGCGTCAAATCAACATGCGTAACTGTGACGCCAAACTTGGCCAAGCCATGGTGCATGAACGAAAACGTGCAGCCATACAGCGTTTTGTCCAAGATTATTTCATCTCCCGGCGCGAGGAGTGTCCACAAAGTTGCGGTAATCGCCCCCATACCAGATGCCAACGCAAGCCCTGCTTCGGCACCTTCCAACACGGCGATGCGACGTTCCAATAGATCATTCGTCGGGTTCGAGATACGCGAGTATATATGCCCTGCTTGCTCTCCTGCGAACATGTTCCCACCAGCTTCTGCAGTTTCAAAGGCGAAAGTCGAGGTCAGATGCAGAGGTGGCGTCAATGCCCCTTCGTTTTCCATCGGGTTATACCCATGATGAATTGCCATCGTTGAAAAGCTGTTGGGATGATTGCGCATGTCGGGTCTCCGGTGAGTGTTTCCCAAGTAGATTAGGACAGGTTCATAGCTTGCGGATTGCTAATTATGTCTCGATTGGCTAAAATATTAGCAGATTATGCCAATAAGGTTCCGAAGTGGACGCCAAAGACCGCCAAATTATCCGGGCTTTGCAACGCAACAGCCGGATGACGAATCAAGATCTCGCCGCAGAGGTAAACCTGTCGCCGTCACCATGCCTGCGTCGCGTGAAACTGCTTGAGCAAAGCGGCGCACTCAAAGGCTACACGGCAGACATCGATGCCGAAGCTTATGGCCTGCCCGTGACCGTTTTTGTCCGCGTAAGCCTAACTGGCCATACCGAAAAAACCGTCCAACAGTTTGAAAAGCAAATCAGCGGTCTGGATCAGGTTCTTGAATGCTTCGTGATGAGCGGCATGTCGGATTATCTTTTACGTGTTGTCGTCGCGGACCTTGCCGATTACGAATACTTCGTGCGCAAACGCTTGCATCCGATTGGCGGTATCGGTTCAATCGACAGCAGCTTTGTTTACGGAGTAGTCAAGAAAACAGGCGTATTCCCGCTGCTTGAATGATGCGAAGAACGTCTATCTCGAATGCGGACTTTGGCAGAACTGAAGGCAACGGCGGCTTTGTCCGCAATCTGTGAATTCGACCTTTGATCCTTGCTGCGCTCTGCACGAATGGCTGGTTTTCCCGCTGCGCTGCAGCACCGAAACTTTCGCTGATGCAGCATTTTCCACGCTGCGAGCGCACGCAGCAGGAAAACCGAATTTACAGAATGGGCTCAGAGCAGCCATTAGCTGCAATTTTTTTGAATGACCGCTGATGGACATAAACCCCACGACAGAACCGCCGTGCCAAAAACGGTCGTTTTAGGCACGGTCAGAAACCCTCGGAAAAACTACCTATCAAGTCATATTTTTACCATAAATCAGATTATTGGTATTGCGTGCTGTGCGCGGAGCGCGCTACCCTGAAGTGCGACCCCATTAGAAAACAATGAGTTATCTAATGAGAGATCATTGCGGACAGAATCTACGTCACACCGAAATCAGATCATTCGCGAGGCCTGCGGTTGAGCCTACGCCTTCCAGTGTCACGCTGCGCCCGTTGCCAAAGTCGAACACCACGTTGCCGCCTTGCACGCTGGCGAATTGGTTCACCACCTGTTGCGTGCTCAGCCCGCCGCCCCAGGTCGCTTGCGCAAACTGCAGCTGGTCCACGCCGGAGGTGAAGTCGGTGATCACATCCGCCGACATCACTGCGCCAAACACAAACGTGTCCGCGCCGATCCCGCCGGTGATCGTGTCTTCGCCCAGGAACCCTGCCTGTGCGGTGTCCACGTAGCGGTCGTTGCCTGCGCCAAGCAGCACAGTGTCGCGGCCAAGGCCTGCGAACACCACATCAACACCCAGGTCACCGCCCTGCGCATTATCGAAAAACACGTCATCGCCCTGGTTGAGATAGACAACATCGCGACCATTGCCCCCCCAAACCGTATCACGACCCTCGCCCGCATAAATCGTGTCAAACTGATCACCGCCAGCCAAACGATCGTTCCCGGAGCCGCCGACAATCGTGTCGGCCCCAAGGCCGCCCACAACACTGTCATCGCCCAGCCCCGCAAACACCGTATCCGCGCCACCCGCCTCAAAGACCGTGTCGTTGCCTGCAAGGGCTTCAATTGTGTCGCCGCTGCCGGTTCCGTTGATGACGTCATCACCATCGGTTGGAAATAACGTGGCTTCGACCGCGCGGATAACACCGGGGGCGCTGCTGTTTATCAGCGCCATGACATCAACGTCGTTGCCGTGGTCGTCGCCCTCCAGAGTGAGGACAAAGTCGTTCACGTGGGGAATTTCTTCGGTTCCCGCCTGAAACAAGCCGCCGTTCACGACTGACCCAGCCCCCTGAATTCAGGCCATTGAGTTGCTAGTAATCCGTCCAAGCAAAGGATGGACCATGAAACGTAGATTTTCAGACGAACAGATCATTGGAATGATCAAGGAGTACGAGGCGGGCGTGAAAGCGCAGGAGCTTTGTCGCAGATATGGCATCAGCGATGCGACGTTCTATAAATACAAAGCAAAGTTTGGCGGCATGAACGTGT
>JAHDDJ010000206.1 GCA_020629385.1 Erythrobacter sp. | reverse complement strand
GTCTCGTGTTCCACCTGAAACCCGCCCAAAGACGGATAGGAAAAGCGGCACAAACCGATAACCTGAATGGGTTTCTTCGCCATCTGATCTTGCCCGCAATAGTTGTTTGCGCCAAAGGCACCACACAGGGCATCGATTATCAACCCAAAGGATAGTCGTTCAGCGCTGCAGGACCCGCTGTTGACAGCCAAAACGAGTCAACCTATAGAGCGCGCAACTTGGCAGGGGTCCATCTGCTGTCAGGCATCATAATTTGGATAATCAAGATCCGTCCTACTGCTGGGCCGATCCTCTGAAAACCCACCGCTCCGTATGCTCCGGTAAGGCTACGACAGCGGCTTTGTTTGTGTTTTGTGGACGCATGAAACACTGAAATCGAACCCAGCGGATGCAATTCCGCGACACATGTGTAGGAAACGGGAAAAACCCAATGCCAACGATCCAACAGCTGATCCGCAAGCCGCGTCAGCCCAAAGTAAAACGCTCCAAGTCGCTTCACCTCGAAGGCAACCCGCAAAAGCGCGGCGTTTGCACTCGCGTTTACACGACGACCCCGAAAAAGCCGAACTCCGCTATGCGTAAGGTTGCCAAGGTGCGCCTGACGAATGGCTTTGAGGTCATCAGCTACATCCCGGGTGAAAGCCACAACCTTCAGGAGCACTCCGTGGTTCTGATCCGTGGCGGTCGTGTAAAAGACCTTCCCGGTGTGCGTTACCACATCCTTCGCGGTGTTCTGGATACCCAGGGCGTCAAAGACCGTAAGCAGCGTCGCTCCAAGTACGGCGCGAAGCGTCCTAAGTAAGAGGATAATTGAATGTCTCGTCGTCACGCCGCTGAAAAACGCGAAATCCTGCCAGACGCAAAGTTTGGCGATCGGGTTCTGTCCAAGTTCATGAACAACCTGATGATCGACGGTAAAAAATCCGTCGCAGAACGTATCGTCTACAACGCTTTCGACCGCGTTGAAGACAAGTTGAAGAAGGCCCCTGTGGAAGTGTTCCACGAAGCCCTCGACAACATCAAACCAAACCTCGAAGTTCGCTCTCGCCGCGTCGGTGGTGCCACCTATCAGGTGCCCGTCGAAGTCCGCCCTGAGCGCCGCGAAGCCCTTGCAATCCGCTGGCTGATTGCCGCTGCAAAGGCCCGTAACGAGAAAACCATGGAAGAGCGTCTTGCGGGCGAGCTTGTGGATGCGGTCAACGGCCGCGGCACTGCCGTCAAGAAGCGCGAAGACACCCACAAGATGGCCGACGCGAACAAAGCGTTCAGCCACTACCGCTGGTAAGGGAAGCACCAAACAATGGCACGCGAATATCCCCTCGAACTCTACCGTAACTTCGGCATCATGGCCCACATCGACGCAGGTAAGACCACCTGCTCGGAACGGATCCTGTATTACACCGGCAAATCCCACAACATCGGCGAAGTGCACGACGGCGCTGCAACGATGGACTGGATGGAGCAGGAGCAGGAACGCGGGATCACGATTACCTCCGCTGCGACGACCACTTTCTGGGAGCGCACCGAGGACGGTCAGACCGCTGACACGCCCAAGCACCGCATGAACATCATCGACACGCCCGGACACGTGGACTTCACCATTGAAGTCGAGCGTTCTCTGGCCGTTCTCGACGGTGCAGTCTGCGTTCTGGACGGCAACGCCGGTGTTGAGCCGCAGACCGAAACCGTTTGGCGTCAGGCTGACCGCTACAAGGTTCCGCGCATCGTCTTCGTCAACAAGATGGACAAGATCGGCGCTGACTTCTTCAACTGCGTTCACATGATCGAAGACCGCACCGGCGCACGTGCTGTGCCAGTGGGCATTCCGATCGGTTCTGAATCCGATCTGGAAGGTCTGGTTGACCTCGTGACCATGCAGGAATGGGTCTACATCGGTGAAGACCTTGGCGCATCTTGGGAAAAGCGGGACATCCGCCCCGAGCTGCAGGACATGGCCAACGAATGGCGTGGCAAAATGGTCGAGGCTGCCGTCGAAATGGACGACGAAGCCATGATGGAATACCTCGAAGGCAACGAGCCTGACGTGCCGACCCTGCGCAAACTGCTGCGCAAGGGCACGCTGTCTCTGTCTTTCGTTCCAGTTCTGGGCGGTTCTGCGTTCAAGAACAAAGGTGTTCAGCCGCTGCTCAACGCTGTGATCGACTATCTGCCCAGCCCGCTGGACGTTGTCGACTACATGGGCTTCAAGCCCGGCGACGAAAACGAAGAGCGTAACATCGCACGTCGTGCAGACGACACCATGCCGTTCGCAGGTCTGGCGTTCAAAATCATGAACGACCCTTACATGGGCACCCTGACCTTCACGCGTATCTATTCTGGCGTTCTGAACAAAGGCGACAGCCTGATGAACACCACGAAGGGTCGTAAGGAACGCATCGGCCGTATGGTGATGATGCACTCCAACAAGCAGGACGAAATCACCGAAGCCTTCGCAGGCGACATCATCGCAATCGCGGGTCTGAAAGACACCACGACCGGTGACACGCTGTCCGACGAAAAGGATCAGGTGGTTCTGGAAACGATGACGTTCCCCGATCCGGTGATCGAAATCGCTGTTGAGCCCAAGACGAAGGCCGACCAAGAGAAAATGTCTCAGGGTCTGCAGCGTCTGGCCGCCGAAGACCCCTCCTTCCGCGTGGAAACGGATCTGGAATCCGGCCAGACCATCATGAAGGGCATGGGCGAACTTCACCTCGACATCCTCGTTGACCGCCTCAAGCGGGAATTCAAGGTCGAGGCGAACATCGGTGCGCCGCAGGTGGCCTATCGCGAAACCATCGGTCACGCGGTTGAGCACACCTACACCCACAAGAAGCAGTCTGGTGGTTCCGGTCAGTTCGGCGAAGTGAAGCTGAACATCATCCCGACAGAGCCGGGCGAAGGTTATTCCTTCGAGTCGCTGATCGTTGGTGGTGCCGTGCCCAAGGAATACATCCCGGGCGTCGAAAAAGGCATCCAGTCCGTCATGGACAGCGGTCCTTTGGCTGGCTTCCCTGTGATCGACTTCAAGGTGCAGCTGCTCGACGGTAAGTTCCACGACGTTGACTCCTCGGTCCTCGCGTTCGAAATCGCAGCACGTATGTGCATGCGCGAAGGCATGAAGAAGGCCGGCGCCAAGCTGCTGGAACCCATCATGAAGGTCGAAGTGATCACGCCGGAAGAATACACCGGTGGCATCATCGGCGATCTGACCTCCCGTCGGGGTCAGGTGCAGGGGCAGGATACGCGCGGCAACGCCATCGCGATCGACGCCTTCGTGCCGTTGGCCAACATGTTCGGCTACATCAACAACCTGCGTTCGATGTCTTCGGGTCGTGCGAACTTCACCATGCAGTTCGACCACTACGATCCGGTGCCGTCCAACATCTCTGACGAGATTCAGGCGAAATTTGCTTAATCCGGTGGGCCTTCGGGCCCACTGACCCCAAATGCGGCGGGATCGCCCCGCCAAACACTCAAGGAGGCCATGATGGCTAAGGAAAAGTTTGAACGTACAAAACCGCACGTTAACATCGGCACGATTGGTCACGTTGACCACGGCAAGACGACGCTGACGGCTGCAATCACGAAGTACTTCGGTGACTTCCAGGCGTATGACCAGATTGACGGCGCGCCGGAAGAGAAGGCTCGCGGGATCACGATTTCCACCGCACACGTGGAATACGAAACCGACACGCGTCACTACGCACACGTCGACTGCCCCGGCCACGCCGACTACGTCAAGAACATGATCACCGGTGCGGCCCAGATGGACGGCGCTATTCTGGTTGTGAACGCAGCCGACGGCCCGATGCCCCAGACGCGTGAGCACATCCTGCTCGGCCGTCAGGTTGGCATCCCGAAGATGGTCGTCTTCATGAACAAGGTTGACCAGGTTGACGACGAAGAGCTGCTCGAGCTCGTCGAGATGGAAATCCGCGAACTGCTGTCCTCTTACGAGTACCCTGGCGACGATATTCCTGTGATCCCCGGCTCCGCTCTGGCGGCAATGGAAGGCAACAACCCCGAGATCGGCGAAGAAGCGATCCGCAAGCTGATGGCCGCAGTGGACGAGTACATCCCGACGCCTGAGCGTGCTGTTGACCAGCCGTTCCTGATGCCGGTTGAAGACGTGTTCTCGATCTCTGGCCGTG
>JAHDDJ010000205.1 GCA_020629385.1 Erythrobacter sp. | reverse complement strand
TGAACCGGAGGTGAAGCGAACGCGCAAGGAAGCTCCTAGTCGAGCGTGGGCTGCGGCAATCCCATATGCATCCAGTATAACCGCTTGTAACTCTCGACCATGGATTTCTCGTCAAATTCGGCGAGTGCCTTCAAACGGTTAGCTTCTCCGATTTCGGTCCGCATCGCCGCATTTTCCGACAGGTTGAGCAAAGCTGACGATAATGCTCTTTCGTCACCGGCCGGAGTGATGAACCGGGCATTCGTATTGCTCACCATATCAACCACATCGCCGACTGACGGGGACACAACGGGCACAGAAGCGGCCATCGCCTCGACAACGGAAATCGGAAACTGTTCTGTATCCGAAGAAAGCGCGAAAATATCGAACAGCCCGACATAGCGGGCCGGATTGGCCACGAAACCCGGCAAATGGACCCGGTCATCGATGCCAAGCCGTTTTGCCTCTGCTTCGATCGCGGCTTTCTCGGGCCCGTCTCCAACGATCACCAGCCGCCATGCGGTATCCAGCGGTGCGAAGGCTCTGACAAGGCGTGGCAGATTCTTCACGGCCCGCAATCCTGCCAGCGTTCCGACCCAAAGGTCACCTTCCGACTTGCGAACCCCTGGCAAAGCATTGCCTTTGGGACGCATCGCAAATGCCCGCGTATTGATGCCGTTGCCGATGCGCTTC
Source organism: Erythrobacter sp. (assembly GCA_020629385.1). GTDB lineage: Bacteria > Pseudomonadota > Alphaproteobacteria > Sphingomonadales > Sphingomonadaceae > Pontixanthobacter. Next base: position 3,483 of record JAHDDJ010000205.1, on the reverse strand, counting down.
ACCTTATTCATAGGTTGCTGCCACGTCTCAAGAGCAATTTCTTCGAGTTGCTCTGATGGCACCACCAACCCTTGCGCCTTACCAAGAGCAATCCGCCGATACAGGTTACGGAGCGGTTTCAAACGCTTGCGTTCATCCTCGTTGAAGCCATCCTCGTGATGGATCAGCGGCGGCAGGGTCATGGTCTGGGCGAACAGAGTATGCGCCATGACGGCATCCATCGCGCCCCAATTATAGGTCAGGACCAGATCATAGTTCATCATAGCACGGGCAATTTTGTGCAACCGCCCTGGCGTTGGCTTTCCTTGAAGTGATGGAAAGGATTCCGGGTAATTAACTGAAACAGAACGCGATATCAGCTTTGCGGCTTCCATCCTCTCCGGCACTGCCGAGACAATCGAATGGCGCGCATGTTTGCCGAACGCGTTAATCAGCTGGACACAGCGCAATTCTTTGCCGCCAGCGGCAAAGGTGGAATGCAAATGCAGGATTGCCGGCGGCTTTACAGCCTTTCCTGTCATTTTATGCGATCCAACAATGCATCAATCGCGGCGAAGGCCTCTGGTTCTTCCAAGAGCGGTGCATGACCGACTTGTGGCACGGTCACGCTGGTTGAACCCGGCAGCCGAGCCAGCATCGAGTCCAGTGTCTGTACCGACAACAAATCGGACAATTCTCCGCGCACGAGCAACACAGGTCGTCCGGCAAGCGCCTCCAATGCCGGCCAAAGATCGGGCGGCGCTGCACCATCATCGTGCTGGAATGGTTCGGCAATGCTCATATCATAGTCAAAACCGATCCGGCCGTTTTGCTGCACAACCATTCCGCGCTTGGCCATTTCCAGCCAGTCTTCCAGATCGAATGCGGGATGCGAACTTCCGTGAACTTCCTGCAATGATCGCGCCGCATGCACCCACGAAGCGTAGCTCCGCCCCTGCCCGACATATTCGCGGATACGGTCAATTCCTTCGGGGTCGATTTCAGGGCCGATATCATTGAGCACCGCGCCTGCAATCTTGCTGTTATCGACCATGGCCAGCATCATCGTCATCAAACCGCCAAGCGAGGTGCCGATGGCGACAAAACGCTCGATCCCTTCCTGCGCCAGCAGGGCCTGGACATCGGCAACATAAGTCAGCGGATTATAGGTAGCGCTGTCTTTGGCATATTCGCTTTCACCGCGTCCGCGCATTTCCGGCACGATCACGCGCCATTCCTGCGACAAGCGCTCTGCCAGCACCGCAAAATCACGGGCGTTCCGGGTTAGCCCATGCATACACAGGATCGGGGGCCGGCTTTCCGCTGCCTCGACGTTGCGCGCCGGATAGTCCCTGTAATGCAGCTTCAAACCGTCCGGGCTTTTCCAGTAACGGTCGACCCAGCTGCGATCTTGCGATTGGTGATCCATATGCGAATTATATTCCTACCTATCGGGACCGGCGCACGCTTGCGCAGCCCCTGTTTGATCGCCACTATCGCCATATGCAGACAGAACCGCAAGACACCGCGTACCGGCCCGACCCGGCAATAGACGAAATTGCCGACTGGATCGGCACACCGGTCGAAGCGGCAGACTTTCCACAAACGCAAATTCGCTTCCGGAATGACCGTGCCGCGGGTTCGGTAGGTTTGGCGGAATTGGACGACCCGGGCTGGGCGAACCATTTTGGCCGATTTAAGCCGCTCGATGACAATCTAACCAAACCTTTGGCACTCAAGTATCACGGCCACCAATTCCGCGTGTACAATCCCGAGATCGGTGATGGTCGGGGTTTCCTGTTCGGACAATTGCGCGACAACGCAGGACGCTTGCTCGATCTCGGGACCAAGGGATCGGGGCAAACACCTTACAGCAGGCAAGGCGACGGTCGCCTGACGCTGAAAGGTGCCGTGCGGGAAATTCTCGCTACGGAATTTCTCGAAGCGCTGGGCTGCAACACGTCCAAAACATTCTCGGTGATCGAAACCGGCGAAGAACTGATGCGCAATGACGAGCCCTCACCCACCCGCTCGGCTGTAATGACCCGGCTAAGCCATGGCCATATCCGGATCGGCACGTTCCAAAGGCTGCTGGCGCTGGAAGAACGCGACCATATGGAACAGCTGGTCGGGTATTGTCTGAAACATTATCCCGGGCCGCAGGCTCCAGAAGACGCAATAGCAGGCGATGAACCCGCAGTCCGACTGATGCATCAGGTTGTCGAACGCATGGCCGATCTTGCTGCCAGTTACATGGTCGCCGGATTTGTTCATGGCGTTCTCAACACCGACAATATGAACATTTCAGGCGAAAGCTTCGATTATGGCCCATGGCGCTGGCTCCCAAAATGGGAACCGGGCTTTACGGCAGCCTATTTTGACCAGAATGGGCTTTATGCCTTTGGCCGGCAGCCAGAGGCTATGCACTGGAACTGCGGCCAATTGGCGGTGGCTCTACGATTGCTGGCAGAAGCGCCTCCGCTAATAGCAGCCATGGAACGTTTCGGACCACTTTATATGGAGGCCATTGCGAGACGGTGGTGCTGGCGTTTGGGCGTGGAGCAGAAAGGTGCTGAGCGCGATGCCGCCGTCATATCTGCTTCTGAACTCGCCATGCGTGAAAGCGGCGAGCAGCCTGATGCATTCTTTTACCGGAATCGTGGCGGCCATGCCTCGACTGGCGCTCTTGCGGATGCTCTGGAAGGCTATGAGGCGCTTGATTCAAGTCACGAATACTGGTCGGACTGTGCACCACAATCGATGCTGATCGACGAAGTCGAAACGATCTGGTCCGCAATTGACGAACGGGATGATTGGGAACCTCTGTATCAGAAGGTTAGCGCGATCCGGGCGGTGGGTGCGGCCCATGGTGTGCCGCCAGAGCCTGCAGGCACCGCCTTAGGAGAGGCTTAACCCTGCTTATATATCCCCAGCAAAAGCCGTGGTTTTACATCCTGCTATTCCGCGATAATTGACCTGCTTGTGACTATAGCTAGAAGTCACCATATTGAGAGATCATTCCACTCGCCTGCTGAAGTGTGGATGAGGACACAAAATAAGGCGTGACGTTTTGAGCAAGCCCGAAATCGTTTCATACCAGCCAGCGAACGGCATAGAGCTGTGGCGGGGCAATATTGATGATGTAGATGCCGCGGTTGACCGCGCCCGGCGTGCATGGCCTGCATGGGCTGCACAGCCGCTCGCAACACGCATCGAACTGGTCCGCCGCTTTGCCAATGAAGTCCGCAAAGTGTCGGACAAAATGGCTGAACTGATTGCAAAGGAGACCGGCAAGCCGCTGTGGGAAGCGCGCACCGAGGTCGAGGCTGTCATCAACAAGGTGGACATTTCCGTCACTGCCTATGCGGAACGGACCGGCCAGAAGAAACTGGACAGCGCGCTACAGGGTAGCGCTGCCGTGCGCCACAAACCACATGGTGTCATGGTTGTACTCGGCCCGTATAATTTCCCCGCACATCTGCCCAACGGCCATATCGTTCCCGC
>JAHDDJ010000204.1 GCA_020629385.1 Erythrobacter sp. | reverse complement strand
TTGTCGATAGTGAATGGCTCACCGGTCAGCAGCGACAAGGCACACGCATTACGCAAGACCTGTCCGCCGCCTTCCCCTTCCGAACCGTCGATTGTGATCATTGATTTACCATTTCCAAAAACAGGGACTGCGCACGTTCCATCAGGTCATGCGGTAGGTCTCGAGCTTCAACCTCATTTGCGCGGTCCAACTCGTGTGCGATGAATTGCTCCACCTGCGGGAGCCTCACTGTATTACTCTTTTCGTTTGTGACCGCCTTCAGTTCAACCAGTCTCGCGATATCTTTCTGAAGTGTCGCGCCGATGTCCGCCTGTTCAACCAGCTGTTGCAGATTCATCGGTGGCCGACGGCTAGGATTATTCCGGATACAGCGTATCGCCAATGCAGGGCGCAAAGCATAGAAATACCGTTTAACCGCAGGTTCGTCTCCTCCACCTAGCCAGCGTTCAGCCGATGACTTTCCAAGGTTCGCGTAGTGAAATGCGAAGCCTCTCGGGTTGAAAGCGGCATCGGCCAATTCGCGAAAACGGCCCATGATCGGTGCGTCCGGTAGATAACGGATCGGAGATTCGAGCCACTCCGACACGACCGAGTTTGACTTCAACAACAAGCCGATAGCCTTGCGGACATCCCAGCCATTCAGATCAATCTCATCGACTATGGGACGTTCGATAACGTCGCGCATTTTGGACAAGGACAAATAGGCGTCGCGCGCCCTGACATAGATGAAACGCACATCATAATCGCTATCCGGCGAGGGGAAACCCCAAGCACGGGACCCGGATTCGACCGCCAGCAATGGTCTCACGCCTTCAGCAGCAAACAGCTGTTCCAGACGTCGGGTGATCTCTTGCCTGATTTCGGGAACGATAGAATTCAAACCTGTTTCCTGCATCACCCTATCCCCAAAGAACATATGAGTAGCGGCGTGAAGAGTTACCCCTTCACGCACACCACCTGTTTGAGCGTGTGGACGATTTCCACAAGGTCGCTCTGGGCGGCCATTACTGCTTCGATCGGCTTATAGGCTTTCGGCGTCTCGTCGAGAACACCTGCATCCTTGCGGCATTCGACACCGGCGGTGTCAGCCACATGCTCTTCGAGCGAGACTTCCTTTTTCGCCTGCGTACGCGACATCACCCGTCCCGCACCATGACTGCAGCTATCGAAGCTTTCGGCATTACCGAGCCCGCGAACAATGAAGCTCTTCGCGCCCATCGATCCCGGGATGATGCCAAGCGTGCCTTTGGCTGCGCGCACCGCGCCCTTGCGGGTCACGAGCACGTTTTCGCCAAAGTGGTTTTCCCGCGTCACATAGTTGTGATGACAGTTGACCGCTTCGCATTCCGCCTCGAACGGTTTGGCAATCTGGCCGCGCAATGCCGTGATGACATTGGCCATCATGACCTGGCGGTTCAGCTTCGCAAAATCCTGCGCCCACTCGACCGCTTCGACATAATCGTCGAAATGATCGGTCCCTTCCGGGAAATAGGCGAGGTCCTGATCGGGCAGGTTGATATGCCATTTGCGCATATCTTCCTTGGCAAGCTCGATGAAGAACCGGCCAATCGCGTTACCGATACCCCGTGATCCGGAATGCAACATCACCCAGACGCGCTGTTCTGTATCCAGACACAGCTCGATAAAGTGGTTACCCGTGCCAAGCGTGCCGAGATGTACAACGGTGTTGGCGTTTTTGAGCCGCGGATATTTGGCGACGATATAGCCGAAACGCGTGGCAAGGTTTGCCCATGCGTCAACCACTGCTGCCGGTGGATCACCCCAGCTACCTTTATCACGTTTGCCGCGACCGGCAGTGCGTCCATGCGGAACTGCCGCCTCGATGGCAGAACGAATGCCTTCCAGATTGTCCGGAAGATCGCTCGCCATCAGCGAGGTTCGTGCCGCCATCATGCCGCAGCCAATATCCACGCCGACCGCCGCAGGGATCACCGCACCTTTGGTCGGGATCACCGAGCCTACTGTTGCACCGATACCGACATGTACGTCCGGCATGGCAGCAACATGCTTGAAAATGAACGGCATCTGCGCCGCTTTGGCAAGCTGACGGCGTGCGCCATCATCAACCGGAACGCCGCGCGTCCACATTTTGATCGGCGCGCCGCCTTCAACCTGCTGAAATTCGTAAGTCTGTTCCATCTCGATTTCCTCATAGCGCGTGTACCGAATTCGGACCCTTTGGGGGTGGCTGGCCCATTCCAACCACCCCAGGCCGCGCTGATGTCAGGTGTTCGACCATCCTGACATGCCATACATTGCAGAGGGTGTGCCAGTTTCCGGGTGAGTTTAGCAGAAAGTGCCTATACCATTGTTTTTACCCGCCTATTGTAGGTCGAAGGTCATTTCGGACAAAATGTCACTGTCGATTTTCTTATCGCTTTTTCTATTCGATTATCTTAATGTATACACATGACAACGGTGATCGGCTTTCTTGGATCGACTTTGGACGCGGCTAAATTTGGCCCTTCACGCTGGAACAAGTGGCGTCCGACTGTCAGTATCTGCATGCAGGAAGACCTGAAGGTCGATCGCTTCATCATGCTTCACGGTAGCTACCATCAACGTCTGGCAGACCGCGTTACCGAAGATATCACAGACATCTCACCGGAAACAGAGGTGGTCCCGCATGTGATCGATTTCGATGATGCGTGGGATTTCGAGGAGGTTTACGGCAAACTGTTGGACTTCGCCCGGGAATTCGAATTCGAACCGGAAGAGGAAGACTATCTTGTCCATATCACCACCGGCACGCATGTGGCGCAGATATGCCTTTTTCTGCTGACCGAAGCACGCTATCTGCCAGGTAAGCTTCTGCAAACACAGCCGCAACGCGGGATCCCGCAGCCTATCGGCACATGGGCGGCGATAGATCTGGATCTTTCGCGCTATGACAGCATCGCCACGCGTTTTGCTGCCGCGACCACCGAGAGCACCTCTTTCCTGAAATCCGGGATCGCAACGCGAAACACCCGCTTCAACACCCTGATCGACGAGATCGAACGCGTAGCCGTGCGCAGCCGCGCACCTCTATTGCTGATGGGCCCGACCGGTGCCGGCAAAAGCCAGCTTGCCCGACGTGTTTTCGAACTGAAAAAGATGCGCCACCAGGTCAGCGGCAACTATGTCGAGGTCAACTGTGCAACCTTAAAAGGAGACAGCGCCATGTCCGCGCTGTTCGGCCACAAAAAGGGCGCCTTCACGGGTGCGTCACAGGATCGGGCCGGATTGCTGCGTAGTGCAGACAAGGGTGTGTTGTTCCTCGATGAAATCGGTGAGCTTGGCCTAGATGAGCAAGCCATGATCTTGCGCGCCATTGAGGAGGGCCGGTTCTTTCCCGTAGGTGCCGACAAGGAAAGCGAAAGCCGGTTCCAATTGATGGCAGGCACGAACCGCAACCTTATGGCAGCGGTCGCCGAGGGAGCATTCCGCGAAGACCTGTTTGCGCGCCTGAACCTATGGACCTTCACCCTACCCGGACTTGCCGAACGCACTGAAGATATCGAACCTAATCTCGATTATGAACTGGAGCGTTTCGCTGAGCGGGAGGGCTCGCGGGCTACTTTCAACAGAGAGGCACGCAAACGCTATCTCGCCTTTGCTACGGCTCCCTCTGCCAAATGGTCGGGCAACTTCCGTGATCTCGCAGCCAGCGTAACGCGGATGGCCACACTGAGTCGCTCGGGAAGGATAGGTGTTGCTGACGTAGAAGCGGAGATTGAACGCCTTCGCGTGCTGTGGTCTGGTGATTCATCATCCGGGGATGACGCACATTTATCTGCAGTTCTTTCCATGGAGGCCATCAAAGCACTGGATCCATTTGACCGAGCCCAGCTGATCGAAGTGATCCGAACTTGCCGCCAAAGCCGCTCTTTGTCCGAAGCCGGACGCACGCTGTTCGCACAATCACGAAAAGCTAAGAAAAGCAGCAACGACGCAGATCGCTTGCGTAAGTACTTGCAGCGGTTCGCTCTGACTTGGGATGCGATCAACGCAACCCAACGCGCCAACAAGAATTGATCGCACTAAAACGCAAAAAGCCCCACTGTTTCCAGAGAGGCTGAGTATCGAAATTTGTCAAGAAGTGATGGTTGCGGGGGTTGGATTTGAACCAACGACCTTCAGGTTATGAGCCTGACGA
>JAHDDJ010000203.1:1774-4175 GCA_020629385.1 Erythrobacter sp. | reverse complement strand
CCTCCGGTTGTGACATCGGCGGTATCTTGCGCAGTCTGTGCGGCAGCAGCGCGTGCCTCGGCATCGACTCGGGCAAAAATCTCTTCATCACGACTTGGTCGGGGGAAGACTTTCTCCCCAGCCTCGGCAGCATAGGCAGCATATTTGCGTTCAAGCCGTTCTTGAGCAGTGCCGCCCCATTGACGCTCCAGCGCATTGAGTGCGTCCATGCCTTTGGCGGGGTCGAACATGAAGGTCATCACATCGCGTGCGATGGGATAGGCCGAGCCGGAGCCGCCGCCATGTTCGATCACCACAGCACCTGCATATTTGGGTTTGTCGAACGGAGCAAAAAATACAAAAAGGCCGTGATCGCGGTACTTCCACGGTCCGGAACGGCCGTCGGATACGCTCAGGCTTACGACCTGCGCAGTGCCGGTTTTTCCAGCCATTTCGATACCGTCGATGGGCAGACGCGCGCGACGGGCGGTGCCTGGGCCGTTGACCACATCGCTCATCGCTTTGCGGACATAGTCGATGTGGTCTTGCGCAAATCCAAGGTTTTCAGGCTTTGGAACTGGACCATCTAGCGTCAGCCTGGGCATCAGTTTTCTACCCGTAGCAAGCCGGGCAGACATGACTGCAAGCTGGAGCGGACTTGTAAGATAATACCCCTGGCCAATGCTGGCATTGACCGTATCGAAATCACGCCATGGCTGATCGAATTTCTTCAGCTTCCAATCCGGATTGGGGACAGTGCCGAAAAATTGGCTGGTGACGGGAAGCGGGTATTGCTGACCGAGCCCCATCTTTTCAGCAAAGCTGGCGACTTTGGCAAAACCTATTTGTCTGGCAAAATCGTAAAAGTAGCTGTCGCAGCTGGCGTAAATGGCTTTGGCCATATCCACACGGCCATGATTGCTGTGGCAACGGAAAAAACGGTTGCCGATCCTACGGCCTCCGCCGCAAATAATCGACTGGTCGGGACTAATGCCTTCTTGCAAGAACTCCATGCAATGCATCGGTTTGATCGTCGAGCCAGGAGGGTAAAGGCCCTTCAGAACCTTGTTGCGCAGCGGTACCCGGTCATCCTCGCGCAGCATTGCATATTCCACCCGGCCGATACCGTTGGAAAAGCTGTTCGGGTCAAAGCTGGGCATGGACGCCATGCACAGCAGGTCTCCGGTGTCGCAATCCATGATGACGACAGAACCGCTTTCAAGCCCGATCCGACGTGCCGCGTAATCCTGAAGCGGTCCGTCAATTGTCAGTTTGACTGCATCGCCTTGCACGTCAGGGCGGGTGCTGAGATCGCGAATAATCCGCCCGGATGCAGTCACTTCGACGCGCCGCGCGCCAGGCTCGCCGCGCAGTTCCTGTTCGAATTGCTTTTCCAGTTCGCCTTTGCCGATCTTGTAGCCCGGGGTGACAAGCAACGGGTTTCGGTCTTGCTCGTACTCTTCTGCGGAAGCGGGGCCAACATACCCGATCAGATGCCCGACCGAAGCTCCAGTCGGATAGAACCGCGAAAAGCCCCGTTGTGGTACGACGCCGGGCATGTCGGGCAGGCGGACGCTGAGTGCGGCGAATTGATCGAATGTGAGTCCAGTCGAAACTTCAACGGGTTGGAAGCCGCGCGATTCAGCGATGGAATCCTTTAAGTCCTGAACCTTGGCGGGCTCGAGTTCGAGAAGGTTGCCGAGCGCATCGATTGTCGCGTCTGCATCTGTCATCCGTTCGGGAATCACATCGACACGGAAATCGGCACGGTTGGAGGCGAGGGGGGCACCATTGCGATCAAGTATCCAACCCCTGCGCGGCGGGATTAGTGTAAGATTTACACGGTTACTTTCCGCCTCAACCGAGTACTTCTCGTTCTCGGCAATCGCGATGTAGCCCATTCTTGCGGCGAGCAGAGTTCCCACACCGGCACCAAAAGTGCCAAGTACAAAGCTGCGTCGGTCATACCGGGCTTTGAGCGTCGACGGCGTAACGGGAGGGCGGGAACGTTGTTGCCGTTTCATCCGACCACACGCACCCGTGTAAGTCGTAAACGGTCCAGACGCGCAACTAACCTGGCCATCAATGGAAACAGCAACGCCGCAAGCAGAAATTGGGGCAGCAACCCGAGGAGCATGTGCAGCGTCGTTGGCGCGCCGGACAGCAGGGCGGAACCAACGAGATATAATGCCAAAGCGATGACCACCATCATCCAATCCTGTATATAGGTCCGCCAAGGGAAACGCATATCGATCACTTCAATTGTGATCATTGCGAGCGACCATAACAGAATAGCGGAACCGAATGGCTGTCCACTGAACAGATCGTCAAATGCTCCGAGTGGCAAGCCGATCCAGAGAGGCCACATGCCCGGACGGACTATTCTCCACGCCAGAAGCATCATGAAACCGAGTGGTGGAAT
>JAHDDJ010000203.1:0-1674 GCA_020629385.1 Erythrobacter sp. | reverse complement strand
ATCATGCGGGCAATCGCACCGTCATCGACAAGCTCTGTAACAATCGCAACAGCGATGTTGGGCCGGTAGTACCCGCCCGATCCACTTGTCACCATGACATCGCCGACCTCAAGAGGGTTGATGCCGAGATTTACCAGGCGGATTTGTAGCATTCCGTCGCCGCGCCCCTCGGCAAAAGCGACATCATCACCGTCCGAAACGCGCACCGGCAGAACGCTTTGGCTGTCCGTCAGCAACAAAATGCGCGATGTGCCGGACGCAGTTTCCAGTATTCTGCCAACAACGCCACGGGGGCTTCGCACGGGCATACCCACTTCGACACCCTCATTCTTGCCGACCCCGATATACGCGAACCGGCGACTGCTGGACGCGCTTGAACCGATCAACCGTGCCGTCGCAACGGGTTGAATATCCTCCTTCGACAGATCGAGCAGGGATTTCAGGCGAGCGTTCTCGCGCTTGAGCGCTTCCGCTTCTTCCAGCCTGATACGCGCAATTTCGACTTCCCGCTTGAGCTCAGCATTCTGCGCGCCAGCTTCAAGATAGCCGGAAATGGAATCGATCAGGCCTTTGCTTTCGGTACGGGCGACAGCCGTGGTCTCTGCAACCGGACTGACAGCATCCTGAGCAACGCCGCGAGGGCCATTGAAACTGGCGGGTTGCCACAAGGACAACCCCAGCAAGATCGCACCAATGAGAGCCCCGATCCCGGCGAGCACGTAACCTGTGAACACTCCATATTGCGCACGGCGCGAACTGCTGGAGCGCCGGGATGACGACGCCATGATTGGTTCCCCCTTAGGCGGTCATTCGGACGCCGCGATATACTTCGTCCTCCATCGAACGCCCGGTTCCCACTGCAACACAAGACAGCGGGTCTTCGGCGATACTAACGGGCAATCCGGTTTCATCACGAAGATGCTCGTCCAGCCCGCGGATCAGCGCGCCGCCACCGGTCAGGACAATACCTTGATCGACAATGTCTGCTGCCAGTTCCGGCGCAGTGTTTTCCAGTGCGATGCGCACACCTTCTACAATTGCCCCGATCGGTTCTGCCAGTGCTTCTGCCAGATGCGCCTGGTTGATGGTGATTTCCTTGGGAACACCATTCACCAGATCTCGGCCTTTCAGGGTGATAGTTTCACCCGTTCCGTCTTCGGGCACGATTGCCGTGCCGTAATCTTTCTTGATCCGCTCTGCCGTGGACTCTCCAATCAGCAGGTTATGGTGGCGGCGAACATAGGAAACGATCGCCTCGTCCATCTTGTCACCGCCTGTACGGACAGACGTCGTATAAGCAAGACCGCGCAGCGAAAGCACCGCGACTTCCGTGGTACCACCACCAATATCGACAACCATCGATCCGACAGGCTCGGTTACCGGCATATCTGCCCCGATAGCTGCTGCCATAGGCTCAAGGATCAGGAAGACTTCTTTAGCGCCTGCGTTGCTGGCCGCATCGCGGATCGCGCGGCGTTCAACCGACGTGGAACCCGAAGGGACGCAAATGGTGATTTCAGGATAGCTGAACAGCGTGTTGCGGCCATTCACTTTCTTGATGAAATATTCGATCATCTTCTCGGCGATTTCGATGTCGGCAATAACACCGTCACGCAATGGGCGGATCGCTTCGATGCTGTCGGGAGTCTTGCCCATCATCATCTTCGCTTCGTC
>JAHDDJ010000202.1 GCA_020629385.1 Erythrobacter sp. | reverse complement strand
AAATACTCGCCGAAAGCGATTATCACCGGGCGTAATCTCGGAAGCTATTGGGCCGATTGCGGACTGTCGGCTTTCGCAGGCTTCCTCAGCAAACCAGCCTGTCTGCCAACGACCCATTTGCGGACGTTCCAATATTCGCTAAGCTGGGGTCATGAAGCTTTCACTTGTTGGTGCCTCCGCTCTGGCTCTCGCAGTATGCGCCTGCGGACCAGTCCGCTCTCAGGACCGTCTCTGCCAGATCGAGCAGATGGGTTCAGATACGGCGAAGGAAGATGCTCAACAAAACGCATTTTTCCCGGAAGGGTTTGCTGAGGAACTGCAGTCAAACCAGTGTGGTACGGAACGACCTCGCTTGGGCGAAGTGGAAAGGGAATGGTATCCCAGCCAATGGCAAGCGGCATGTGAACCGCCGCTACTTGATACGAAACAGCCTAGTGGGGGTGATCAGTTCACATTTCGATTTAGCTTCCTGCCATCTTTCGACAATCCTCTATTTCTCCGATTGGAAAAGCATAAGAACGGTCACCGACTAATTGTGAAGCAAATGACCGGAAACGGTGGGTATGAGCCGGGCATAATTTCGCGGTCGAAGGAGGTGGAGTTGTCTGACGACGATGTTCGGTTTATTTATAATAGGCTGGAGGAACTGAGATCGTCTCGTGCAGCGGAAGCAGCTCGGCTTGAACGAGAAGGCCCAAAGAGCACGTGTTTCGGCGTATTTGATGGCACCGAGTGGATTTTTGAGATTGTCGAAGAGGGTCAATACGACATGTTCAAGGACACCTCGCCGACCAAAGGAGAACTCCACGAACTCGGAACAATGCTGCTGGACAAGTCGGGTTGGGTGCAGACAGACACTGACTAACCCAATGTCCGCTTTCCACCCCAGTAGCGGACTCAGGTATGGTCAATTTCTATGGCTGCTTTCGGACATTCGTAGGTTGCAGTCGAACGTTCGTAATTGGGCGCAAAGCTGTCATTCCCCAACCTCCCACCATTCCGGCCATGCTACCTTGTGAGGCGTGCGCGTCGCGCTGCGCACCTCGCGCTGCTCATTAATTGTTAGCCGCCTCTCACCTAGCCGGTCCAACGCTGCCTCGACGATCCATGGGTTCATCTCCCAGCGCACTCGCTGCTGGTCCTCCGGGTACTTTTTCTTGGCTAATCCCAGCGATCCAAGAATTGCATCCGCACCAGAGCTTATTGCCGACACAATGATCGTATCGATGCCCATCCGATCATCACCGCGCTCCGAGCGCGCGTTTTCGATAGCGTCAAGGGAGTCGCGTGCCGCAGCACTGTCGCCAGCCAGCCCCTTCTGCGTAAGCTGCAAAAGAAACGCCTCTGCCGCCGTCACGCGCCGTTCGCGCCCGTCCTCACGTATGGTCACCATCTGGCCAAGTACAGCATCATAAGGGACAGATTTATGCCGGTTCTTGGGCCGCCCCTTCGGATTGCCGGAACTGCCCTTGGTAAACCGCGTCGATGCGGGCGGTTTTGCGTACCCTATTTGCTCGCTCATGCTGTGCGCCTGCGCGGCCATTTCAGTTTGTCGGACTCGAAGGTGAAGAACTTGATGCTGTCGGCTTCTCTTTGGTCAAACTTCTTGCGGCCCGGACGGCTCAAGGCCGCCTGCGCCGCCCATCTATGAACCTTCCATCTGGTAGGAAAGCCGGGGTCAGGTTCTGCGATGCCCAATATGCGCAAAGCTTCATTGGCATTGTCAGCGCTGTGGTGATGCTTCATCTTGATCTTCTTTTGAGGAACGGCATTCTTCTGCTCAAGCGCCTTTTCTCGCTTCTCAATCATCTTGAGCACTTTGCGGATAGCCATGCGCTTACCTGCCAGCGCATCCTTTAAGGTTTGCTGCTGAAGTGCTTCTTCAACGCTTGCCTCTCTCGGCTTACCGTTCTGCGTGATTACCAAGGTTTTATCGAGGATGATCTCAAATGCCGACACGTTGGGCCTGCGCGGTTTACGAGGCCGGCCTTGAGGGTTGCCCGAATGTCCAGGCTGGAAGCGAGAGCCGCTCATGCAGTCACCTTCTTCCCATCCCTGAATACGAGCTCCGGCTCTTTGCCGGTCAGATCGCTCCAGCGCTGCATCGCGACGTCCACATATGCCGGGTCAATGTCGAGACCGCGGAACGCGCGGCCTACACGTTCGGCTGCGATCAGGCTGGTGCCCGAGCCAAGAAAGATGTCGAGAACAAGCTCTCCTTGCTTCGTAACATCCTGATAGGCATCGGCCACCATCGCCACCGGCTTCACCGTGGGATGTAAAGCGAGATCTTCACGGCGCGAGCCGCGCATCGAGTTGACGCTGGGATAATCCCATACATTGGTACGGTTGCGTCCATGCTTACCAAGCTCCACATTGTTGAGGTGCGGTGCATCACCCACGCGGTAGACAAACACCATCTCGTGCTTGGAGCGGTAGAGCGAGCCCATCCCGGCATTGCTTTTGTTCCACACGCAGATGTTGAGCAGGTCGTCATAGATATCGCCAACCGACGCGGTCACATCATCCATATGCCGCCAGTCCATACATACAAAGTGAACCGCGCCTTCTCTAGATACTTTGGCACAGGCACCAAGCGTGTCCGACAAGAAGCTGCGGAACTCGGTTTCGCTCATCTCGCCCGATGCCATCGCAAACTCGCGGTGGCGGCCTTTGGCATTAACGTGACCATTGATCTTTACGTTATAGGGGGGATCAAGGAACGCGCAGTCGATGGCAGCGCCCTCGCCAACCACGTTCTGCAAAAACTCTACATCGCGCCCGTCTCCGCAGGCGACCCTATGCTCGCCAAGCTGCCAGATATCGCCAGCTTGAACGCGCGGATCAGCTGGAACGGCGGGGATAACTTCATCATCAGGGTCTTCGCTATCTGCAAGCACCACATCGATTTCACCGGTGCTGAAACCGGTGAGCCCAAGATCGATATCAACCTCAGGCAGCGACAGGTCGGCAAGCTCGAGTTTGAGCACTTCTGTATCCCACCCTGCATTAAGCGCGATCTTGTTGTCAGCAAGACGCAGCGCCTTCTTCTGCGGCTCGCTAAGACCGGAGAGCGTGATCACCGGAACTTCGGTCAGGTCCAGTTCTTTCGCAGCGCGAAGCCGGCCATGGCCGGCAATGAGATTGCCCTCAGGATCTGCCAGAACAGGGTTGGTGAACCCGAATACGCTGATCGAATCGGCAATCTGCGTGACCTGCTTTTTCGAATGCGTTCGTGCATTGCGCGGGTCCGGTATCAGTTGGCCGATCTGTTTATAATCGACCTCAAGGCGGCGGTCTGCAGAAGCGTCTGCGAGCGATTCACTTGTGTTCATAACAGGAACATATCAGGTCCGTTTGTTCTACACCAGAGCCAGCGCTGTTATCCACGTGTGGATAGCGGGGATGAATTATTCACACTGGACTTCATTCGTAAGTCGAGCATTGCTGGTCCCACGCCCGGCACCCCGGGCTCGCTTCGGTAGCAGCGGCCATTTCGGCCGCCGCGCAAACCGGAGAATGACATGACGAAACAAGCAACCCTAAAACCCGCCAGCAAGCTCGACACGCTTGAGAAGATGCTGGGGCACAAAAACGGGGCGAGCATTGCCGAAATGACCAAGGCCACGGGCTGGCAGCAGCATTCAGTGCGAGGGGCAATGGCTGGCGCGCTGAAGAAGAATCGTGGACACACGATCACTTGTGAAAAAGATGGCGGTGTCCGGCGCTATAAAATTGAGGCCGCGACGTGAGCGGCGATGTGGAAGCGCTAATTGCCGAGATCGAGACCATGGACTTGGATAGCTTGCGGGAGAACTGGAGGCGGCGTTACGGCGCCCCTCCCACTCTTCGCTCAAAGCCGATCCTGCGCCATCTGCTAGCATGGCGCGTGCAAGCCGAGGTCTTTGGCGGACTGGCATCCGAGACCCGCAAAACACTGGCACGGACCGGAGCGGTGCAAGCTGAAGGCCGCGAGCTTGGCGTGGGCGCGCACCTCACCCGCAACTGGAAAGGCCGCGAGGTAACCGTAACGGTCGAAGAAAGCGGGTTCCGGTGGGATGATCAGCTATTCCCAAGCCTTTCGGCTGCGGCGACCGCAATTGCCGGGTCGCGCTGGAACGGGCCGAGGTTCTTCGGCCTGCGAGATAGCTGATGACCGGCACTAGTAAGCGCTGCGCTATCTACACGCGCAAGAGCTCCGAGGAAGGCCTCGATCAAACATTCA
>JAHDDJ010000201.1 GCA_020629385.1 Erythrobacter sp. | reverse complement strand
CTCAACCCTTGGAAACGCCCGCGATCAGGCCGTTATGCAGCCAGCGACCAAGCATTGCGCCCGCTTTCGCCACTGCCTGTTCCTCGCCCAGCATATCCACGAGCTTTGCGCACATATCGCCATAGCTTGCACCCGAGAGCATCATACCCATCGCATGCCCCTCAGCGGCATCGACCTGCATGAATACGGGCTTCAGATTTTCGCGCCAGACGACCAGTGCCAGCGCTTCGTCCAGCCGATATTCGACTGTTCCGGCATCCTCGTCATTTATCGCCCGCCAGAGCTTGCCAATGTCATGGTGGACCGGACGTTGGACGGTGCCGGGCAGAAAAGTCAGGCGCATCGCCGCCCAGTCTTCTTCCTGGAACAGGGAGGTTGCATCACCAAAGCCAGCTGCATCCATTACCTTCGCATCGGCGGCAACAAACGCCTCGTGCATCGCCCATTCGAGCCAGCCGAGCTCTGCCACTTCGGGGTCTTCGGCAAACAATTCCGCCAGCGTGCCCGGAAAGCCATCACCGGCCGCATCCAGCGTCCAGCTCTGCGGCGGGTGGGTGATGATATGATGCGCCGCCGCCTGCCGGAACGCATCTTCGCCAACATAGGCCGCAGTGCGTTCATAGGTATCGCGCAACGCATCGACGAGCCGTGCGCGGTAGGCATTGCGGTAGATATCCAATCCCGCTGCGTGGCGCTCCGTCCAGCCACTCGGTAGGTGGGCTTCATCCTCAAGGATTTGCGCCATAAATTCCTGCTGGCGTGCGGCGAGCGCGGCGGAAGCCATTATGCAGCCTCCAAAGGCCGCTGGACCGATGCGGCGAGATCGCGCGCCATATCCAGTTCTTCCAGCAATTCGGGCAGAGGCGGGATTCCATCGTCGCGCTCGATCATGGTCGCAACCTCGCCCGTCATACTGCGCGCTTTGGCATAGAGCTGCCAGACACCGTCGCACACCGGCTGGTCGTGCGTGTCGATTTTGATCTCGCCATCGGTATGCCCAGCCAGATGGATCTGGCGCACGCGGTCCATCGGCAGGCCGTCGAGATAGTCCTGCGCGGCAAATTGATGGTTATGCGCGCTGACAAAGATGTTGTTTACGTCAAGCAGCAGATAGCAGCCCGTGCGCATGGACATGGCGGATATGAATTCCCACTCGGTCATCTCGTCTTCGGGAAATGTCATATAGCTGGACGGATTTTCGAACAGCATCGCACGGCCCAGCGTGTTCTGCGCGTGGTCGATATTCTCGCACACGACGTCCAGCGCATCATACGTATAGGGCATGGGCAGCAGATCATGGCTGTTATGCGCACTGGTCCGCGTCCAGCACAGATGGTCGGACACCCACAGCGGCTCGATCCTTTCCGCCAGCGTTTTCAGCTTGGCGAGATAGGCGGTGTCGAGCCCGTGTGCGGAGCCGACCGACATGGAAACACCATGCATGATGACCGGCATTTTGGCGCGCACCTGTTCCAGAATGCGCAGCGGATTGCCGCCCTCCACCATGTAGTTTTCAGAGATGACTTCGACGAAATCAACCGGCACGTCGCTGTCCAGAAAGTCCTGATAATGCGTCCGCCGCAAGCCGAGACCGAAACCGGAGAATGGCGCGATATTGGTCATGGATCATGTCTCCGGTCTTGAAAAGTTGCGGCCCGGCAGAAGTGGGGGAGGGATGGGTGTCTGCCGGGCCGCCGAGGAAGATCGGGCCGAAGCCCAACCTGTCGTCTGTTATGTTTTGATTGGCTTAGCCAAGGTCACCGATCGTGCCGCCTTTGGTCAGACATTCGCCTGCCTTCATCGCTTTGAAGCCGTGGCCCTTACAGGCGTTCTGGCCCTTACAGGCGTTTTCGGTGGTGGCGCAGTCAGCATTGCCGGCGCAGTCATGAATGCCGTAACAGTGGACGGTGTCGTCGGCATTGATCGCGCGGCCCTTGCTGCCAGCAGGCGCGTCGGCTGCGAAAGCTGCTGCGGAAGACAGCGCGAGTGCGGCTGCAGTGGCGGCGAATACGGTGTTTTTCATGTGATACGGTCCTTTGATGTGAGCCTGAACGGGGAGGCTGCCAGAGTTGTAATGCGTCCGCTTCATATCGTTGCGTGACGAAGAGCATTTCGCCGCGCTCACGTCAAAAGTTACAAAATTTTTTCACGAATATATTTTTGGACAATTTGTAACGATTGGCCGGATGTCTGCGAACTCCTTGGCATCCCCGTCACGATCGGGGTCACAACACAAGTCCCCCGGGACGCTATACTTTCGAATACCCCAAGGAGAACTGACAATGGCTAAGAACAACATCGGAAAAATCGCCGGTCTCGCACTTGCAGCTGGCATCACTGCCGGCCTGACAATGACCCCGGCGGCCGCACAAAGCGGCGGCAAGGAAAAATGTTACGGCGTCGCCAAGGCAGGCAAGAATGATTGTGCGGCCGGTCCCGGCACAAGCTGCTCGGGCACATCGACCCGCGATTATCAGGGCAATGCCTGGAAGCTGGTCGACAAAGGTACCTGCACCACCATCAAAACGCCAAAAGGCAATGGCTCGCTGAAGCCGATCAAACGCTGAGACCATATCGGCATTCAGCCCTGATGGCCTGCAAATGACAGCTTTCCGCGCTTCCGGTGCTCACGACCTTGATGGTCGCTGCGCGCCGGATCGCGAAAGCCCGCCATTTTCGGCGCATCATCATCTGAATGTCGACACAGTCTCAATCGCGACTTACATTCAAAGGGAGCCTCGCCATGCAGCGCTTTACTGAAATCTATGACCGGATCACAGCATTCTTGTCCGGTAGAATAATCGAAAGTCTGGCGCTGCTGCTCACTCGCCTGGCGCTGGCGGGGGTCTTTTGGCGCTCCGCCCGCACCAAGGTTGTCGAGGGCACCGCGCTGGAGATCGACGAGACGCAATATTACCTGTTCGAGGAATTCGGCTTGCCGCTTCCCACGGATATTGCCGTCCCGCTGACCACTTATGCAGAGCATTTCCTGCCCGCGCTTGTGGCATTGGGCATTGGCACGCGGTTCGGTGCTGCCGGATTGCTGGTCATGACCATGGTCATCCAGATTTTCGTCTTCCCTGAGGCCTGGTGGCCGACGCACGCTTTGTGGGCCGCGATGGCGCTGATCCTGATCTCTCGCGGGGCAGGTATCTTTTCTTTCGATGCACTTGTAACCAAACTGCGCCGGTGAGCGAAAAGCCGTAAGAATTCGCTCAGGAGAGGGACAATGATTGCAGACGAGAAAACACTCGCAAGGCTGATGGTCGCCTCCCAAAAGGGGGACCAGCAATCCTATGCGGTGCTGCTCACCGAGGTGCAGCTGTGGCTGGAACGGTATTTCCGCCGCCGCTGCCCGCCTCACCAGATGGATGATCTGGTTCAGGAAGTGATGATGGCGGTGCATAACAAGCGCGCCACATTCGATCCGGACCGGGCTTTCCTGCCCTGGCTTGCCGCGATTGCGCGCTATCGCTGGGTCGACCATCTGCGGAAAGTCTATCGCAACGCAGAAGATGCAATGGACGATTTCGACGCACCGGAAGACAGCGAGGAAGAAGCTGTCATTGCCCGGATGAGCCTGGAAAGGCTGTTCGTGCAAATTCCGGAGAAACAGGCTGAAGTGATAGAGATGGTCAAAATCGAAGGCCTTTCTATCCGCGAAGCCGCCGACAAAAGCGGACAGACAGAATCCGCCGTTAAAGTGAATATACATCGCGGGCTGAAAAAACTGTCCGCGCTTATCGAGAAGGCAGAATAATCATGAACCGGGTCCCTAACCCTCTCATCGAACAGATGACCGCAGACTTGAAGCCGGTCCGCACGATCAAGTTCCGCGACGGTGTGATGCTGGTTGCATTGGCCGTCGTGGTTACCGTGCTGGGCGTCGAGCTTTTCGACGGCTTGTGGCGCGGCATTCTGGCCGGTGACGCATCGCCGTTTTTCCTGATCGGCAATGGCTTGTTGCTCATTCTCGGTATTGCCAGCACCCATAGCGTCATCACCATGGCAACGCCGCGTGTCGGCAACAGTCATGACGGCCCCAAATGGGCAATGGCGATGGCCGCTGTTCTGCCGGTTGCTGCTTTCGTGACATTACTCGGCCACGATCACGGGATGTCGGCTGCGAATGATCCGTACGGGCTGACTTGCTTTGGCGCCGGACTGATATCGTCGGTTGTCACTGCCGGAGCGCTGATCTTCTGGCTGCGTCGCGGTGCCCCGGTATCGCCAGC
>JAHDDJ010000200.1 GCA_020629385.1 Erythrobacter sp. | reverse complement strand
CCGATTGGGTTCTAGCGCGGGATGAAATGGCCAGCCGTGCGCGCGGGGTTGAAGCAAAACTCTCTGATGCGCTGCACGCGCGGCTAACCGAACGGTTTGTGAATAGAAGGACTGCTATCCTGATGAAAAGCCTGGGCCAGGACGCCTCCATGTTGCCTGTTACTTTGCAAGAAGACGGTGCATTATGCGTCGAAGACGAACCGATCGGCACGGTGGAGGGTTTCCGCTTCACTGTCGATCCGCTTGCACGGCATGAAGACCGCAAGATGCTGCTTGCGGCCGGAGAAAAGGCTCTGCCGCGCATTCTTGGCGAGAAAGCGCGCAAACTGGCAACAGAAGGGCTCGATACGCTGGAATTGCACAAGGGGATGATCCGGACTGACGGACAACCGCTGGCCAAGCTGGATGTGGGTAGTAATCCGGCGTCGGCACGTATCACACCTGTGCGCGAACTGGATGTGCTGGCCGATGCCGACCGGAAGATTCTGATGGATGCGCTGGAGGCGTGGCTGGCAAAGAAGCTGGAACCGCTTGCTCCGCTGTCCAAAATGGAAGCGGCGACGCATAATAGCGATGCTGGTTCACAAGCGCGAGCCCTGCTTCTCACGTTGATTGCAGGGCACGGCTATGTGTCTCGCGAAAAGGCGGGGATTCACAATTTGCCCAAGGAAATGCGACCCTTCCTGCGCCGTCTTGGTGTCACTTTCGGTGCACTCGATATCTTCGCGCCGCTGCTGTTGAAGCCCGCACCGCGTCAACTGCTCCACGCTATGGGTGTCGATCGCCGTCCGCTGCAAGAAGCCATGCAATCAGTTATTACAGTCAGCGGGAAGCTGCCATCCGGCTATCGTCCGGCCGGAAAGCAGGCTATCCGGGTGGATGTAGCAGAGAAGATCCTCAAAGCCGCGCACGAAACGCGGGCAAAATCGAACAAAAAACGGTTCTTCTTCGATCCCTCTCTTGCGATCTCGACAGGACTAACGCCTGACAGCTTCAAGCGATTGCTTGGGGCAGCAGGATTCCGCAACCATCCTGCCAAGGCGTTGGCCGACGGCCTGTATGGTCCTCCCGGCCCGGATGGTTGGGAATGGCGCCCTTCACGCCGCAAGCAGCAGCGCAAGGAACCGGTGAAACCGGCTGAAGGCAATGCATTCTCGGCGCTGGCAGATTTGATTCGCTGACGGAGCACAATACCAACGCATGAGGATAGACCGCCTGCTTTGCTATTTGCGTTTTGTCCGCACGCGCAGCCAGGCGCAGAAATTGATCGATGAAGGCCATGTCCGCTGCAACAGTCAGCGCGTCATCCGCCATAGCCACGCGGTAGCTTGCGCTGATGTATTGACAATTCCGCTAGGAAACAGTGTCAAAATAGTTGAAATTCTGGCGTTACCCGAACGGCGCGGACCGGCTGCGGACGCACAAGCATGTTATCGCTGTCTTGACCCGGGGGCGTAAAGTGCCATAGCGAACGCCAAAGCGTTACAGGATAAAGGGAACACGCCAGCCATGACCTATGTCGTCACCGAAGCGTGCATTAAGTGCAAATATACCGATTGCGTCGAAGTCTGTCCGGTCGACTGCTTCTACGAAGGCGAGAATATGCTGGTCATCAACCCCAGCGAATGCATCGATTGCGGAGTGTGTGAACCCGAATGCCCCGCCGAAGCGATTCTGCCCGACACCGAAGACGGCCTGGAAAAAGCGCTTGAGCTGAACACCAAATATTCCGCCGAATGGCCGAATATCACCAGCCAGAAAGAACCGCCTGCCGATGCCGATGATTACAAGGGCATGGAAGGCAAGATGGAGAAGTTCTTCTCTGCCGAGCCGGGCGAAGGCGACTAAACGCACCCGCTTTATTGCAAGCCTAAGGCTGCGTTTCCGGGTGGATTCGCAGCCCTTTCCGTTTCCTTTCAATACCGACTCGCAATTTTGTTGCGATTGTGTTATATAATGCAACAACCGCGGCGGTCTGGTCCCGCTGCTAGGTGTGATTTTTGGAAGGTGTTTGACCACTCTTTGACAGTTTGAGGGCATTTTGGGCGAGTCTGCGGACCCGGCCATAGGTTCTTCTGACTGTCTATCGCAGTAGTCCAGCACACAGAAAGGACTTTTTATGGCAGGCAAGGCTCTCGCCTTCGATGTCGGCGACTATGTCGTCTACCCCAAGCACGGTGTCGGCCGTGTCACCGAAATCCAGAATGAAGAAATCGCCGGTATGCAGCTGGAACTGTATGTCCTGCGTTTCGAGAAAGAGCGGATGACGCTGCGCGTCCCGACCAACAAGGTCGAGGCCATCGGTATGCGCAAGCTGTCCAGCGACAAGACGCTGAAAGAAGCGATCGAAACACTCAAGGGCAAGCCCAAGGTCAAGCGCACCATGTGGAGCCGCCGCGCCCAGGAATATGAAGCGAAGATCAATTCGGGCGACCTTGTATCGATCGCCGAGGTGACCCGCGATCTGTTCCGTCCCGACGATCAGCCCGAGCAAAGCTATTCGGAGCGTCAGATCTTCGAAGCAGCATCCAGCCGCCTCGCACGCGAACTGGCCGCTATGGACAAGACAGACGAGCCGACAGCGCTCGAGAAAGTTCTCGACGTCCTGCGCGAACACGCGCCGCAATATTACGACAATGATGACGAAGAAAGCTGATCGACAGACAGCATGATCGCCTCGACAAGGGCCGTCCGATTGGGCGGCCCTTTTCCTTTGAGCGGTTGATTGTACTGCAATAGCGTATTAAGTTACTAATACAGCAATTGGAGGAAGTGATGATCGACCGTCTACTCAAACGCCTTGTGCCTGCCGCCGCTCTCGGCCTCGCGGTTGCAGGCTGCGACATGAATATCGACATTGGTGGCACTGATGGTGTGCCGCTAGCAGAACTCGACATGTCGGGAACTGCTCCGACCGAAATCGTTCTCGCCGGTCCGGACAATGTCTTCGTAACGGATGGCGATGTGTTGGATATTGCGGTTGAAGGCGATGCCGAAGTCGTCGAGCGTCTGCGTTTCTCCAATGAAGACGGCACTCTGGCGATTTCGCGCGAGAATGGAGACTGGAAAGATGGCGGCAGCGCTACGATCCGTGTCACCATGCCTTCGCCTGACACCATCGTGATCGCCGGATCGGGAACGCTTGAAGCCCAATCCGTTGCCGAGGAAACCGAAGTCACAATTGCCGGCAGCGGTAAGGCAAAAACCACGATTTCCTCTGCCAAGCGTCATCAGGTCACTGTTGCAGGATCGGGCTCATACGAGGCCGAAGGTGCCACCGAAAGGCTGGAGCTTACGATTGCCGGTTCGGGCGGTGCCAATATGGCGGACCTCAAAGCTGACAAGGCAGAAATCACCATCGCCGGATCAGGCAATGCCGCATTTGCATCCGACGGAACTGTCGAGGCAAGCATTGTTGGATCGGGCAATGTAACCGTCACCGGCAACGCAACATGTGAGGTCAGCTCGGTCGGGTCTGGCACGGTCAACTGCCAGAAGGTGACAAAGGAAGAGCCGACCGTCGCCAAGGAAAGCTGATACATCGACCAGACAGCCTAAAGGGGCTATGCCGCCGGGGAGAGGAAATTCCATGCCACTTCCCAGCCGCCGCATAGCCCCTTTTGCTGTTCTGGGCATGGCTGTCATGCTGCAAGGGTGCCTCGCCAAAGCTGCGGCCGATGTGGTTACCGCGCCGGTTCGTGTTGCCAGCAAGGCGGTCGATCTTGCTACCACCAGCCAGTCCGAACGCGATGAAAAGCGCGGACGGGAGATCCGCAAGGGCGAAGAACAGCTCGGCAAGCTCGAGCGGCGCTATAAAGAGGAATATGACAACTGCATCGAAGGCAGTCGAAGCGCGTGCAAAGATGCCCGTGCAACCTACGCGGAAATGCAGGAGTTGAGCCGCACCCTCCCGCTGCCACCCCGGAGCAATCCCGAACGCTAAAGCTCAGGCTGCAGCGCGCTTCAAACGGTCGTTGATCGCCTTGCCGATGCCTTCAATCGGCACAGGAGCGATTGCGATGTGGGGCTTTTTCGACCCAGCAGCCTGATACAGCGCCGCATATAGCCGCGCTGCTGCTTCGGCGAGATCGCCGGAAGGGGATAGCGACACATCGCCGCCCACGGCACCGAACCCGATCATGAATTCGCTGCTGCGCGCATCCATCGCATTGAGCCGCACCGGTTTTCCAGGTGAGTAGTGTTTGGCCAGTTGACCCGGAGCTTCGATTTTTTTGC
>JAHDDJ010000199.1 GCA_020629385.1 Erythrobacter sp. | reverse complement strand
GTTGATACAGTTCTGGCTGACGGTGCAAGCACCAACGGCACGGATTCGGCCAACCAGGGCGACTTCTCTTGGACCGACGGTTATGTTGTCAGCGCAGCTGATATTACCGTTGCCAAGGCAAGCACGCTGATCAGCGATCCGGTCAACGGCACGACAAACCCGAAAGCAATTCCCGGCGCAGTCGTCGAATATTGTATTACGGTTTCGAACGCTTCGGGCTCTGCCACCGCGACTTCGGTCAACGTGAGCGACGTTTTGCCTGCAGACGTTACCTATCTTTCGTCATTCGGTATCTTCGTAGACGGTACTGTAGACGGTGGTGGCGCTTGTCAGGCGGACGGTTCTTCGGGTGGTTCCTTTACCACTACGCCGAACCCGACCGTTTCGGGCAGCCTCAGCGACATCGCTGCCGGCGTAACCCGCACGCTCTACTTCCGTGCAACGATCAACTGATCTGAAAGTCTGTTGATCCAATGACCATGCGTCTCTCTTCCTCCTTCTGCGCCGTTGCAGCAGCACTTCTTGTGCTGCTGCAATTGGTCGTGGGAGGAGGAAACGCGCATGCTCAAACGATTACCAATGTCGCGCAGGCCGAATGGAATTCACCGGGCGGCCCTCGCACGACATTGTCGAATATTGTCGAGCTGGAGGTTGAAGACCTGCCAATCTCGATCATCACGTTCACTCCAGCTCCGCCGTCGGGGAACCCGGTCACATTCCAGGATTCTTTCTGCAATGGAACTCAAGGTACCTCGTCGACGGGGGCTGGAGCAACGTCGATAGTTTCTACACCTGTTACACCGACCAGCGAGCTGCGTCCGGGACAGGATCTTATTTTCCAAGTCGAAGCTGCACCGGCCAATGTTGACCCGAGTGCTGTCGATAGCCTTATCGCAGTTATCACAACCAGTTCGGGTGATCGCGAAGAAATCCGCGTGTTCGAGACCGGTCCAAATACCGGCATGTTTATGGGCCGTATTCCGACGGTTCGCATGCCGCCTGCGCCTGTTCATAGCGATTGCCAGTTGAGCCTGCAGGATGGTGACACGATCACTATCGGAATTCAGCGCCCCGGCCAGAACACCACCATCATTACGACCTCGGTCAACGTTCTTGCCGACCCATTCGGTGTGGTTTTTGACAGCGAAACCGGCGAACCAGTGTCCGGAGCGCGTGTTTCCATTGTCGATGCGGTGACCGGGCTCCCAGCAACCGTTTTCGCGGAAGACGGTGTTACGCCGTGGCCATCGACGGTCATTTCGGGTCAGCCAATTACCGATGGGGCAGGAAATGTGTTCCAGATGGGTCCCGGCGAGTACTGGTTCCCGCTGACCTTCCTTGGTCAGTATCGCATCATTGTCGAGCCACCGGCTCCTTATACGGCGCCGTCGGTTGTTTCACCCGCCGATCTGGCAAACCTCGTCCGTGCGGACGGGCAGCCATTCACCATCGTTGACGGATCGTACGGCGATGTCTTCGAACTGGTTGATCCAACCCCCGTACGCATCGATATCCCGGTTGATCGCCCGAGTATTGCGCTCAGCCTGACCAAAACCGCATCGCGTGACCGTGCGCAGCCAGGAGACGTGGTTTTCTACAGTGTTGTGGCGAACAATCAGGATCCGGACCGTGCAAAGCGCAGTGTGACCCTTGTTGACACGCCATCAAAGTGGTTGCGCCTGCGCCCGGACTCGATCCGTCTGAATGGTGCAGAAGCGCCGGATGCTGTCTCGATCACACCCGATGGCCGCGAACTGACCGTCAATCTGGGCGATATTCCCGGAGGTGGTTCCTCGCGTGTTACCTATGCCATGGTTGTCCGCGCCGATGCGCCTCCGGGCGATGCAGAAAACCGTGCTGAATCCACCGATTCCCGTGGGAACACGGCCGTTGCCAGCGCAAATGTGGCCATTGATCGCGAATCCATTGCCGGACGCATGACCATAATCGGCCGCGTAACTGCGGGAACTTGCGACATTCGTGAACCGCGGATCGGTATTCCAGGTGTCCGCGTGATGATGGAAGATGGAAGCTTTGCCATCACCGACCTCGACGGCCGCTATCACTTCGAGGGCGTCGTTCCTGGCACCCATGTTGTACAGGTTGCACCTATGACCCTGCCAGAAGGCGGTGAATTCATCGATTGCATTCGTTCGACACGCAGTGCCGGCAGCGCCACCTCGCGCTTCATCATCGGGCAGGGTGGTTCGCTCGCCGTCGCCGATTTCCATGCAACAATTCCCGAGGCGGCGCTCGCGACCAAGCGTGAAGCCGTTATCGAAGAAACCAAAGACGTAGCCGAAGAACAGACCGCTGAGTCCATCGGCGACGTTGATTGGCTTGCCTTGGGCGACGGTGAAGATGGCTGGCTGTTCCCGGCAGCCGATCACAACCCGCGTACGCCTGCGATCCGCGTCGCAATCCGCCACCGTAAGGGGCAAAAGATTGAACTGTTCGTGGATGGCAAACCCGTTAACCCGCTCGCATTTGACGGTGTACGCACCTCAACCGAAGGCCGCTATGCGGTCAGCCTGTGGCGCGGTGTCCCGCTCGCCAACGAGAAGACCAAGCTGACTGCCAATGTCATCAACTCGCTGGGTGGTGTTTCGAAAACACTCGAACGCGACGTGTATTTCACCTCGGTAGCTGCCCGCGTCGAACTGGTCGCCGAAGAGTCCAACCTTGTCGCAGACGGCCGCACCAAGCCGGTCATCGCGATCCGCGTTCTTGATCGCAATGATCGTCCAATCCGCGCTGGCGTTTCCGGTGAGTTCACTATCAATGAACCTTACCAGAGCGCTGCCCAGATCGATGACCAGCAATTGCTGCAACTCTCCGGTGGCGGCAGCTCCAGCGCCCGCTGGACTGTGGAAGGCGAAGACGGCATCGCCCGTATCGAGCTCGCTCCGACAATGGTTAGTGGCTCCGTGCGCCTGGACTTCCGCCTTGGTGACAATGACGTGCAGCGCCAGCAGGAACTGGAAACCTGGATCAAGCCGGGCGACATCGAATGGACCGTAGTTGGTCTTGCCGAAGGTTCGATCGGTGCACGTACAGTAGCTGACAACATGGAACGCACGGGCCGCTTTGACAGCGATCTGGGTAAGAACGCACGTGTTGCTCTCTACGCGAAAGGTCGTGTGCTCGGTAAATATCTTCTGACTTTGGCCTATGACAGCGCCAAGCAGCGTGATGACCAGCGCGTTCTGGGTGCGCTTGACCCGAATGCCTATTACACTGTGTTCGCTGACGGTTCGAGCCGCCGCTTCGATGCTGCATCGCGCGAAAAGCTCTATGTCCGTATCGAGACCGCAACATTCTATGCGCTGTATGGCGACTTCGAAACCGGCTTTAACCAGACCCAGCTTGCGCGCTACAACCGCACAGCAACAGGTGTGAAAGCCGAAGCACGCCTTGGCGCTGTTCAGGCTCAGGTATTTGCAGCTGAAATCGCAACGCGCTTCCGCCGTGACGAAATTCAGGGCGCAGGCATCTCCGGACCATACCGTCTGGGCAGCCGTGCCATCATCCCGAACAGCGAGCGTGTTGTTCTCGAAACCCGTGACCGTTTCCGTTCGGAGCTTATCGTAAGCAGCCGCGAGCTTATCCGTTTCATCGATTATGACATCGACATGCTGTCCGGCACGATCACGTTCAAAGAGCCGGTACTCAGCCGCGATTTCGATCTGAACCCGCAGTTCATCGTTGTTGACTATGAAGTCGACGCTGCCACTGGCGGTGAGTGGAACGCTGGTGCCCGCGCCACATGGACCGACAAATCAGGCAAGATCCGTGTAGGTGCAACTGCGCTGACCGACAAAGGCGAAGAAGCGCGTACCAATATCGGCGCCGTTGATCTTCGTGCCCGCGTCGGAACGAATACCGAAGTCCGCGCAGAAGTCGCGATGAGCCGCAAAGATGGTGAAGAATCGACCGGCTACCTTGTCGAAGTCGAACACCGTGCTGGCCCGGTCGACCTGCTGGCTTATGTCCGCTCGCTTGATGCCGATTACGGTGTTGGTCAGCAGAGCGGAGCCGAACGCGGCCGCCGCAAGATCGGTGTCGATGCGCGCTATGAGTTCAACGAGAATGCATCGGTCGTCACCAGCTTCTGGCGCGATGACAGCCTGACCGACAGCAGCCGCCGCAATGCAGCGCAGGTTCGCGGTGTGTATCGCAAGAACGATACCGACATCCAGCTTGGCATCTCGCACTTCAACGATCGTCTTGGCGACGG
>JAHDDJ010000198.1 GCA_020629385.1 Erythrobacter sp. | reverse complement strand
GACTTTGTGCCTGACGTTGTGCCGTCACCACGATCTCAACGTTGCGCAGATTTTCATCGGATTCCTGCTCAGCATCCTGTGCGTAAGCCGGAAATGCCATAGCGCTGCCGCAAATACCGGCAAGCAGAGTGGCTTTCACCCTCATACATCCTCTCCCATGTTAGCGGTCATCTATCGTGACCTGCATGGCAGCAAGCTACGCCTAAAAGTACCTATCTGGCAAGTTTGCAAAATCCAGAGGATTTGGGTGCGAAATTTTATTGCGTGCAGCAACCCCGTTATAGATCTTCGGCCGCATCCCCGCTTGATGGTATGAGACGCATTTCCGGTTTCAATTTCAACCGGTTAGCAAGCAGTGCAAGATCCCTTTCGTTCGGCAAGCCGTAGAGGTCACTAAAGCGCTCATCTATCGACAGAACCAGCGCACCCGCCTCGATTCCAAGCGAGCTCACATTGAACAATGTGCTGGATCGACCGCCCAACCGGCGACACAAGCGAATTGCCAACCCCCAGCAAATCGCCTCTTCCAGCTGTTCCTCACTCGCCAATTGACGCAGCGCGTCAGGCAAGTCAGTTTCGTTTTTATTCGCCGCCAGCGCTGCTGCCATCATCGCGCGGCCGGCTGCGCTAACATCGAGCCAGCGCTTTTGCAGGGCCCAGTCCACAGCCAGTTCGGTACGCAAATTGGGCTCTATCTGCATCGAGGCAAGCGCCAGCATTGTTGCAGCAAGCCGCAAACGCTCCGATCCCTGGGAGCCCTCCTGCAATGCGCCGACGGTCCAGGCCGCAACCCGCGTTGCCATCATCGGCGGCGTGCCGCGAAGCTGGGCAAACTCCGCAACACCGGACAAAAGCGGGTCTTGAGCCCGGACGTAATCCTCCAACTCGTCATAAAGAATGCCTTCGCGCAGTCCCCAGGACGAGAAAACAACACGCTGCGGACGTACCCGTTGGAGAAGCGCCTGAAGTAACAAACCGGCATCGGGCAGGTAGGAGGCACGCATGGTGGTAATTCGCGGATTTCGCCTGATGTCTTCCGGCGAAAGTTTCGACAACTGCTTTGTCAGTTGGATTACGTCCTGGGCGGGCAGTTCAAAGCCGTGTGGATCGCTGACCGGATAACGCCGCGCACCCATCGCAACCACGGCCATCGCGCGCCAGGTACCCCCGACGAGATAGAGCGTGCCCTCTCCTTCCAAACTTTCGGGCGCATCGCGCATCATTTTGACCAGATTTGCAATCGTGTCTGAACCATCGGCTCCGCGATGATCGGGCAAACGCAACGTTCCGAGCGGCAGGCTGATGCCAATTTCAGGCTTCTGCTCGCCAATCTGAATTAATTCCAGACTACCACCGCCCAAATCGGCGACAACGCCCTTGGCATCCGGGAAGGCTCCGATAACACCCATCGCGCTGATCCGCGCCTCGTCTTCGCCAGCAAGCAATCGCGGCTCAAAACCGAGCGCTCTGACTTGGGCCAGAAATTCCGGTCCATTGGCCGCATCCCGCGAAGCCGCGGTTGCCACCACATCCACTTTATCAATTTTTAGCTGCCGCAGCAGCAAGGCAAAGCGTCGTAAGCCGCGCATTGCCATATCGACCGCTTCATCCGCCAGCCGCCCGGTCTGCGCGATTTCGCGGCCTAGCCGTGCAGCGACTTTTTCATTGAAAACAGTGACCGGCGCGCGCGGCGAGCCGCCATAGATCACCAGCCTTACCGTGTTCGACCCGATATCGATGATCGCCCGTTCAACGCGGTTTCCCGAAAATGATCCATCGCGATCTGCCCCCCGTGATCGCAAAACCATCAATCGTTATCCTGCTGCAGCACGAGCTTGGGGACATCGCCTGCCTCCAGCGCATCACCGCGCCCGGAAAGCGATGAATTTGTCATGAAATAACGGTGGCAATTGAACGGTTTCTCACCGCTGTCAAACCGCTTGTACGTGCCATCAGGATGCTGTTCCCAACTCTGTTCTGTATCGAGCAGATTGGCGAGCAACACTTGCTGCAATATCTGGTCGTGGACTGTCCGGTTGCGGATCGGCACCAGTACTTCGACGCGGCGATTGAGATTGCGTGACATGGCATCGGCTGATGCAATAAATACCTTGGCCCGCTCACTCGGCAAACGGTAGCCATTGGCAAACGCCCAGATACGCGTGTGTTCCAGAAACCGTCCGATGATCGATTTGACGCGAATGTTTTCGGAAAGGCCCGGAATTCCCGCGCGCAAGCAGCTGATTCCGCGCACGACAAGCTGCACCTCAACGCCTGCCTGACTGGCCGCATAAAGCCGGTCGATCACGCCCTTGTCCGTCAGCGAATTGAGCTTCGCCCAAATGGCAGCCGGCCTACCATTTCCCGCATTTTCGATCTCGCGGTCGATATTGGCATAGAGCGCCTCGCGCAGATCAATGGGCGATATCGCCAAAGTTTCCAGCCGGCGCGGTTCGACATAACCGGTCACAAAATTGAACAGCTTGGCCGCGTCGCGCCCGAATTTGGGGTCTGCGGTGAAGAAGCTGAGATCGGTATAAATCTTGGCGTTAATCGGGTGATAATTGCCCGTTCCAAAGTGACAATAGGTGCGCATGCCCTGCTCTTCCCGGCGCACCACCATCGACACTTTGGCGTGAGTCTTCATGTCGACAAAGCCATAGATGACCTGCACACCGGCCCGCTCCAGTTGCGAGGCCCATAGCAGGTTCTGTTCCTCGTCAAATCGTGCCTTCAGTTCGACCACGGCGGTCACCGATTTGCCGTTTTCAGCCGCAGCAATCAGGGCCGCAATTACAGGAGACTGGTTCCCGGCACGGTAGAGCGTCTGCTTGATCGCAACCACGTCAGGATCGGCCGCCGCCTGCCGCAGGAAGTCGACCACCACCTCGAAACTCTCGTAGGGGTGATGGATGATCAGGTCTTTTTCGCGGATCGCGGAGAAACAATCACCATCATGTTCCAGAACGCGTTCCGGATAGCGCGGCGTGTAGCTGGGAAACTTCAGATCAGGACGGTCCTCCGCTACCACATCCGCGAGACCTGTAATGCCGATCAAGCCATCGGTCTTGAGAATTGTCGCGCCCTGCATCGCCAGTTGTTCGCGCAGCAATTCCTCGCATACCGGATCGAAATCGCCATCCAATTCCAGCTGAATAACCTGTCCGCGCCGCCGACGCTGGATCGCGGAGCGGAAGGTGCGGACCAGATCTTCGGCCTCTTCCTCGATCTCTATATCGCTGTCCCGTAACACGCGAAACGCCCCATCACCCTCAATGGTAAAGCCGGGGAACAGATGATGCGCAAAGCGCGCGATCAGGCTTTCGATGCTGATATAGACCGCCGGATCGCCCGGCACGCGAACGAAGCGCGGCAACGCCGAGGGGATCAGGATCATCTCAATGATGGATTCGCCGTCGCTCTCGCGGGTCAGGTTGAACAATACGCCCAATCCTTCGTTCGAGACGAACGGAAACGGATGTGCGGTATCAACAACTTGCGGCGTGATGACCGGGGCAATTTCTTCGAGGAAATAGGATTTCAGCGCAATATGCGTGCGTGCATCAACCCGTTTGCCATCGGCGATTTCTATATCCGCCTCTGCCAGCATATCGCGCAGCTCTGCCCAGCTGCTTTGCTGTTCATCACTGATCGACTGCACGGAATCGCGAATAGCAGTCAGTTGTTGCGAGGGGCTGCGGCCGTCAATTGAAAGCCGGTCAATCCCGCGCTGGACCTGCCCCACCAGACCAGCGACGCGGATCATCATGAATTCGTCCAGATTGCTGCCCGAAATCGACAGGAAACGGAGACGTTCCAACAGCGGGTAATCGGTATTCCGCGCCTCGGCCAGGACCCGCTCGTTGAACGCCAGCCAGCTCAATTCACGATTGATGTAATGCTCGGCTGCTTCTGGCGAAGCAACCCCCTGCTCGGCATCATCCATCAGGTCTGCAGCGCTGGTCATAGGGCTTTGCCGGCTTGATGCCGCATCTGTTTTGCTGGAACGGGAAGCCAAACGCTTGATGGGGGAACACCTTTAAGTAAATCATCGCACAATGCGTGACACATCACTGTCACATAAGGCCGGCCGGAAACAAGCGCGATTTACAGCAGTGTGGAACTTTCCGCGATCTGGGTGATGCCGCGTTTTCCGTTTTCGTCGCGTCCCAGCTGGACAATCACGTCGATGACCGAGGCGGCATAGGCGATCGTGTCGGAACGTGTCAGGCCAATCCCTGTCTGCATCACCATCAGCGCCAATTGCTCCAGCGC